>JAOTSC010000061.1 GCA_030247525.1 bacterium
ATAAGAGACAGCTTCTTCAATCACCGGGTGAAATTCGGGGTGGAAATGGGGACGAACAAATTTGGTAAGATGCTGTTTCAGTTCGTGTATCCCGACCCGCATCGTCGCAATCGCAGTTATTACGGGAACGCCTAACGCTTTCGATAACCCCTTCGCATCGATTGTGATGTGGCGTTCTTCCGCTTCATCCCACATATTCAACACGAGGATCAGAGGAACGTCATACTCGATGAGTTGGTGGGTCAATGTTAAACCGCGGAGCAAATTCTTCGCATCGATGACTTGGATAACGCCATAGGGACGCTTTTCGAGCAGGATGTCACGGGTAACCCGTTCGTCGTCGCTGCGTGGTTGCAGCCCATTGACACCGGGAGTATCGATGAATTCGTACTCGACGCCGCCGGTTTTCAGTCGACCGAATGTGACTTCGACCGAAGTACCGGGGTAATTCGATACGGTGACATACTTGCCGGTCAATAAACCGAACAGCACACTCTTGCCGACATTGGGATTGCCAATCAGGAGAATGCGGGGGAGCGCGGAATCGTTTGGAATTTCGCAGTGTAGCGATTCCGTCTTGCGGGTTGGGGTAGAGGTATGGGAATGGGACATCGTTCTCGATTCGACTTTATGAATTCTTTATTGCGATTGCGTCGCAATAAAGATAAGTCGAGAAGAGCCGGTTCTCCAATTCACGAACCGATGTGTATATGAAAGCCCGGAAATTTATCCGTTTCGGTCGGCACCTGCCCCTTATCGACTGTTTGTCAGGGGTAAAGTGTCAGGATGTTTTTTCGCTTTTTGCCGGTAATACCAACGGGCAGAGAAAAACACCAGTGCCATCATGATCGCGTATACTTCACCTTGCCAAACGCCAATTTCCGATTTCACGATCGAAGGAAGTGCAAGGGAAACATAGGCTACTGAGAAATATAGTGTCACACTAACGGCGCGTATATCACATTCCAAATCCGCTTTACTCCGAGCAGTAAACTCTTTTCGTAATCGTTTTGCAAAAAACGACAGAATGAATGCAAACAGAATTGTCGCACCAATTGCACTGATTGTGCCGATCACGATCGGAAATAAGTTCATACTAACCTCCTTTACATGCCAAAACACTGCAAGACAGTGGACGAACCAATACCGGATTGCACTTATTTATTTCTTTCCATCGCTCTGTTTCTTGTATCAAACTGAGTACCGAGTAAACGCGACCTCTCTTTGCACAACGCTTCTCGAATTTGTTCATTCTGCTCTTTGTATATCTGCTGGTCGATTGTATAGAGCGAGTCTAACTGCTGTTTCACGATTTGAGCAAGCAATTCACGTTTCTCTTCTGGAAAGTAGGGTTCCGATTCATGTCGAAAGCTGTTGTCGACTCGATCTGGTCTTGGCGGAGAAGTCAGGAGTCTCATCCTTGTTATAAGATTGGATTGTGTTTCATTTGAACCAGAGACATCAAAATACTCTCGTGTAAGCCAACCAACCTTAGCCGGTCTACCCGCAAGTATCCAAACAACTTCGTTGAGGGCTCGATTCAGAATAATATCGGAAACATACTCACATGAATCACGCTGTTTTGCATCTTCTTCGGTTAATTTAACAAACTTTTTGTATCTCTCTTTGTAAGACAGTTTTCGATCCTCCTCTTCTTGGATCAATGGTCCCCCATAAACAGTCTTACGGGTTTTTCCACCATAAATATGGACAGTGAATTGATCTGCAAGTTTCTTTTTCCCTTTTTCTTTAATTGTATATTTAAATGTTATTGTGTAATCACCAGGTTTTGGTACTTTGACGTATAGGTATTCTTCCAGCGTTTCATTTTTTGTGATTCTTCCCTTCCAGTTTAATTCCCCTTTATCAACAGTTAACCCTTTTGAAAGCTTGATTTGGATAGAAGCTGACGCGTCTTTGATATGCGGGCTTCCAAAGAAGCTAATAAAATACTTGATTGGAACAGAGTAAGTGGGGTCATACACAAGATAGGGGTCTTCTATTAATGTAACAGACAGTGGACTATAATAATAACGGCTTCGAGTGGTTGGCTTATCTGATCTTGTAAATGCTTGCGTATGATTCCAACTCAGACTTATGAAGAAAACAACAAGTATAAATTGTTTGATGTGGTAAGAGGCAAACCTCTGAAAAAGTACTTTCATTCTGAACCTTACTGTTTGTCATGGTTACTAAAGATAAGTTGAATCCCAAACCTGATCAACGAGAATTTGATTTACCAGAATTTTTCTTGCTCCTTGCCCTCAGACTCCCGATATTTCCCCCTTATACTGGAGTCGAGCATGATTTTAGGAGCGCACATCTCTACGGCAGGCGGGGTCGAAAAAGCGCCGCCGGGTGCGAAAGCGTTGGGATGCCGGGCAGTTCAGATTTTTGCCAAGAACCAGAATCAATGGGTCGGAAAACCGCTCAGCGAGAAGAACATCGCCGGGTGGAAAAGCGGATTGTTGGAGCATGGAATCGATCCGATGCATACCACCGTCCACGATAGTTACTTGATCAACTTATGCGCCCCGGACCCGGAGAATCGGCTAAAATCGATTCGGGCGTTCATCGATGAGTTGGAACGATGTGAAGTATTGGGTATCCCCTATCTGGTGAGTCATCCCGGTTCCCATCTGAAACAGGGGGAAGAGTGGGGACTCATCGAAATGGTACATTCGCTCGATGAGGTACACGCAGCGCTTCCCGGCTACAAAACATTGACGTTATTGGAAACCACCGCGGGACAAGGGACGAATCTCGGCTACAAATTCGAGCATATCGCTTTCATCCGCGAACAGGTGAAAGAGCCGGAGCGGATTGGTGTTTGTCTCGACACTTGTCACACGTATAGCGCCGGATACGATACTGCAACCAAGTACGAGGAAGTGATGTCGGAGTTTGACCGCATTATCGGACTTAGTAACTTAAAAGCATTCCATTTAAATGATTCGAAGAAACCATTCGCCAGCCGGGTCGACCGTCATGAGGATATCGGATACGGCTCATTGGGCTTGGAACCGTTTCGGCATCTTGTCAACGATCCCCGTTTTCAATACCACCCCGGAATTCTCGAGACGCCGGAGGGGGAAGCGGGATACGAGAAAAACTTGATGGTTCTGCGTTCATTAATCGATCCTGCAATCGGAGTTACCCAATGAATACCAATGTCATTTTAGTCGCCCACCGTCACTTGGGTACTGCTGATGAAGTTACTGCAAAGCTCTTGCAGAGCAGTGCCGATGAATTAGGTGAAAAGCTCTATTTGAATTTTTGGCGAACATTGGCGGAGGGGACCCACCGCCCCCGTTCGATTTGTTTCCTTCATCAGGCGGTAAAGTCGTTGCTGCCTGATTCACCGGTGCTTGACGCATTGAAAATTCTTGCTAACGATGGCGTTTCGATTTACGCCTGCCGGACGTGTTGCGACTATTACAAGATTACCGAACAAGTCGTTATCGGGAAAATTGTATCGATGGGCGACATCCAACAGGAATTGTTCACCGGTTCGGTTTTATCGCTGTAGGGGTTCGATTCATCGAACCCGAGTGAATCCTGTTTTGAGTGGACAGACAAGAGTGTCTGTCCTACCGGGTTTGTGTGGACTGGCGGGGGTGTCTGTCCTACCTTTTAAATTGAATTCATCAGTAGCGCGGTTTCGGTAGCGTTATCGGGTGATGCGAGTTATATTGCAAAAAACAACGTGAGCGATCTATGGACATTTCCCTGCTCAAGGAATCGTATCCTGAGGAAACACGAGTCTTACTAAATCCGGCGGGGGTCGGCGCACTGGTTGCAGCCGGACACCGGGTCTATGTACAAACCGGCGCGGGTGATCATGCCGGCTGGAGCGATGCCGAGTATCTGGCGAAAGGGGCTACTATCACCTATTCGATGGCGGAAGCGATCAGCCGTTCGGAATTGGTGGCAAAAGTACTACCCCCCTCGAAAGAAGAAATTGAATTACTCGAGCCGGATCAACTGCTCTTTTCGTTCCTGCTGATTACCGCGATGCCGAAAGCTGCGGTAGCACAGCTTAGTGAACGCCGGATTACTGCAATTGCGATGGAATCGATGATGCTGCAAAACGGTTCCCATCCGGTACGTGAAGCGATGAGTGAAATCGGCGGACGATTAGCAGTTCAATTTGCTGGAACGCATTTGCAAACCAATCATGGCGGGCGCGGGATTCTGCTCCCATCATTACCGGGAGTGCCGGGGGCGCAAGTCGCCATTCTCGGCGCAGGTGCTGCGGGAATTGCGGCGGCGCGGGCAGCCGTCGGTGCGGGGGCACGGGTACTATTGTTGGAACGCTATCCGGAACGGTTACGCGCACTACCCGATACGCTGTTTGTTCATCTCGAAACGATGGCGGCAATTCCTGATAACATTTCCCGAGTGTGCCAATTCGTTGATGCACTAATCAGCACGGTACACATGGAAGACAGCCCAGCGCCGCACGTTGTCTCGGCGGAAATGGTGAAGACGATGAAACCGGGCAGCGTATTAGTTGATTTATCCATCGACCAAGGCGGTTCAGCGGAAACATCGCGACCGACTTCGTTGCGAAATCCGGTATACGTCAAAGAAAATGTCACTCACATTTGTGTACCGAACTTACCCTCTGCCGTGGGACGAACGGCTTCGCATGTACTAACGAATATTATCACCGACGAGATCCTGCAAATCGCGGATTTTGGATTACAGGACATGCTTACAAAATCATCGATGATCCGGAATGGTTTATCGATTTGGCAAGGGAAAGCGACCCGGCAGACTATTGCAGAGTTTACCGGTCTTGAAGCAATTGATTTTCCAATGAATTAACGAAACCGATAACACACATAGGAGAGAACATGCGGTATCTGGTAATTTCGATGGCAGAATTGCAGGATGTTGAAGACCTCGAACGCGGTCTGGAATTGCGCCTTAAGGCAGCCGAAGCGATAAAAAAACTGTATAAGCCCGATGCGTTGTATTTTCTCGCCGACAAAATCGGTCTCTGTTTTATCGTGAATCTGGAATCGGTACAGAAACTATCCGAAGTGCTCGTGTTACTGAGCCGGGCTGGACTTCACGCCGAATCGATTCCCCTGCTTGACATAAATGAAATGCAGAAGCTGATGGCGGATATGGCGAATCCCGATTTGATTCTGTAGTAAAACGACTGCACATTCTTGTCAACGGGTTTGGGGCGCACCCGTGTGTGCGCCCATTTTCTATGTCAACAAATGAAGTTCAGTTATGAGTTTGCATGCTTGGCTGCCCATCGTGTTGCTGGTCGGTTCGAATATCTTTATGACGTTCGCATGGTACGGTCACCTTCGTTTCAAGTCCGCGCCGTTGCTGGTAGCGGTGTTGGCGAGTTGGGGCATCGCGTTGTTCGAGTATATGCTGCAAGTCCCGGCGAACCGGATGGGACACGGGTACTACACGGCGGCACAACTGAAAACGATACAGGAAATCATTACGTTGTCGGTCTTTGCTGTGTTTTCAACGCTGTATTTACATGAACCGATGCGATGGAATATTTTGGTCGGATTTGGTTTTATGTTGTTGGCAGGGTTCTTTATCTTTCACAAGTGGTAACTTTCAACCGGTTTTTCGGTCTTTACGATAGCCGCACGATTTTATAAGTATCGCACGCAATCATGGCGTTCAAACGATAATCGCGTGGACTAAAGTCCACGGCTACCATGAAAAACCAAACAGGTGGTACAATGGCGACGAAAAAACGAATTTTGTCGGGAATGCGTCCGACTGGAAAATTGCATTTAGGACACTTCACTGGCGCACTCGAAAACTGGGTGAAGCTGCAGGGCGAGTATGAGAATTTTCACCTCATCGCCGATTGGCACGTCTTGACCACCGACTACGAACACCCCGGACGGATTTGGGAAAACACTTACGAGATGGCACTCGACTGGTTAGCCGCCGGAATTGATCCCGAGCAGTCGCCGATTTTCCGGCAGTCGCAAATTCGGGAACATGCCGAATTGCATTTAATGTTCTCAATGATTATCAGCTTTGGACGATTGCAACGGAATCCGACGTTCAAAGAGCAGATTCGCGACCTTGGCATGGAAGATGAATTCAGTTACGGACATATTGGTTACCCGGTCTTGCAGGCGGCGGATATTCTTATCTATAAAGCGAATCTGGTGCCGGTGGGTGAAGATCAGGTGCCACACGTCGAATTGACCCGGGAAATTGCCCGACGGTTCAATTATCTCTATTGCCAGAACCGCGAACCGGTATTCCCGGAACCGGAGCCGCGCTTAACCGAATTCGCACGGTTACCCGGACTTGACCGGAAACGGATGTCGAAATCATTGGGCAATACAATTCTTTTGTCCGACACTGCCGATGAAATTCGCGTGAAACTGCGCGGCGCGATTACCGACGAACAAAAAGTCCGGAAAAACGATCCCGGTCGTCCCGAAGTCTGCCCGGTTTTTGCGTACCAAAAAGTATTCAACACGAATGAAGTTCCCGAAATCGAAGCGAATTGCCGGAGCGGAGCGCTCGGTTGCGTGGAGTGTAAACGGCGGTGCGGCGACCATATCATCGCATTTCTCGATCCGATGCAAGAGCGGCGCGCGAAGTATGCTGCGAAACCCGATTCGGTGATCGAAATTATCCATGATGGGGAACGGCAAGCGTCTATCGTTGCCAAAGAAACCATTGCGGAAGTACGCTCGGTGATGGGTTTTGAATAGCACGACAGCCATGTTGCAAACGGTCGAAGAAAATCTCAACGGCATCACATCGGCTACCATCGAAGAACCTGATTCGCAGGAGTCGATTTTCGAGGGGATTGTTACTATCGATCTCCCAGCTTTCAAAGGACCGCTCGACGTTCTCTGTTTTCTACTCCGCCGCGGTGAAATCGACAGCCGGAGTATTTCTCCGCTGGAAGTTGCGCAACAGGTTTTGAGTGCGATACCATTACTCGCGGGACGCGATATTATCGGTGCCGGGACGTCGATTTATTACGATGCGCTGATGCTCGAAGTGAAAGCTGCATTGTTGGGAAAAATCGGTCTCCCCGAAGTGAAGATGGTACAGCCGGGCGAGGACTCGGTTGAGCCGGGTGGCGAACGTGAGTATGGTGAGTTTGCCGCATTTCTTGCCCGCCGTTACCGGAGTTGGATCGGTACATTTCCCCGCGGCGATGCCGCTGGCGACTACATCCGGCCATTGTTGCCGGTAACGGAGAAAACCCGGAAAGCATTGTTGCAGGCGTACTACGAGTTACTGAACCGGCCGCAGCAATCGGTGCACATGTTAGCGTCGGAAGAAGAGCCCATCGCACGGCGGCGAGAACAGCTCATCACCCGGATTCCATTGCACCAGCCGATGACGTTGCAGGAAGTTTGGGAAGGGGAAACGTTACTCGACAAAGTGTTGACGTTTTTAACGCTGCTCGAATTAGCGACCCAACAAGTTGTTGTGATTGAACAACGGGACGACGACTCGATCTGGATTACCCGTATTCGAACACCTATGCAATTGGTCGACAATGGTTTCGGTGAGTTGACGTTATTCAAGTAGAGCAGACAAGAGTATCTGTTCAGCATCCGCAGACAGGATTGTCTGCGCTACGGAAAAGAAATGTTATCGCAAGAACAAGCACAAATTGAAGCGCTGCTGTTTGCTTCCGATGTTCCTCTCACCACGCAGCGGATCGCGGAATTGCTCGTACTTCCAGTAGGACGGATCGAACGAGAACTGGAGATATTGGAAGAGCAATACCGTGCGCAAGGACACTGCTTCTTTGTGGCACAGGAAGGGCGCGGCATCCGCTTGCGGACACTGCCACAATTTGCCGAATTGCTGATGGCGATTAACGGTGAAGCGGCGAAACTCAGCCGGCCGGCGCTGGAAGTATTGTCGATTCTCGCAATGCGAAAAACGGCAACCCGCCCCGAAATCGACCGGTTGCGCAGCGTCGATTCCGATAGCGTTGTCAATGGATTATTGGCAAGGAATTTAATCGAAGAGGCAGGACGGGATGATAGTCCCGGGCGTGCGATTAGTTATCGCGTCACCGACCATTTCTTGAAATTGTTCGGCGTCGCCTCGTTATCCGATTTACAGGAAGAATATTCAATAATGCATAAGCAGGCGGAAACCGAAACACCCGCTACTACTGAGACACCCTCAATTGATAACCCACACGAATCACCGTTGCCGGAGACCGTGCCAGAGACTTCAGAAGCCGACGAAACGGCTACCGACTCAGTGCCGACTTTACCGCAATAAGTAAATCGCCAATCCGAAATGGTTTCTGCAGGTAGGCGAACGGTTTATTGACGGTGAAGCGTTGCACGATGGTCTGTTGGGGAAATCCACTGGAAACAATAATCCGCAAATCGCCTCGCAGTTTTAGTAATTCATCCATCGTTTGTTCGCCGCTCATACCGGGCATTGTTAGATCGAGGAGAATTAGATGAATTCGGTCGCGATGCTGTTTATATAATTCGATTCCTTCTTCTCCACTTGCCGCGCATAATGTATCGATTTTCGAGATATCGAGCGCTCGGCAGACCACATTTCGAATGCTTTCCTCATCATCGATAATAAGAACCGCATTTCTCGACGCCATGTCAGGTTTCTCGTGTGCCGTGATATAATTCGCATTGTCTATTTTCAAAACCGGTTCGGGCAAGTAAACACGAATCGAAGTCCCTTTTCCCGGATTACTGACGACTCGGATCGCCCCACGATGTCCGCGTACAATTCCCAGTGCAGAGGGCAATCCCAAACCTCGGCCGGTAAATTTGGTGCTAAAGAACGGATCAAATATCCGGCTGACCGTTTCCACATTCATCCCGCACCCGTTATCGGTTACATCAATGAATACGAATGATCCCTCCGATATTTCCGCCGATAGAAACGATGACTTAATAAAGGATGAACTCAGGTGCTGCTGTCCCGATGCAATTTTCACGACACCGGAGGAAGTACCAATTGCTTCGATGGAATTGGTAAGTAAGTTTGTAATGATCTGCAGAATCTGATTTTGGTCACATTCTATTTCAGGAAGCTCGCTGGTTAAATCATATTCGATACGGACATTTGATGGGGTCATCGACGATAATAGTGTTTTTGCATTATCGATTATTTTCGTAAGCGATTCCGGTTTCAACGTAAATTTTCCCCGTCCGGAAAACTCGAGCATCTGTTTACTAAGGACAGTTGCCCGTTTGCAAGCGTTTTCAATCTTGTGTAAGTAATCGACGATGGTGGAATCTTCAGGAGACTTGATTAACGCTAACTCGACAAAACCAAGTATGCCTCCAAGCAGGTTGTTGAAATCATGCGCGACCCCGCCTGCCAACATGCCAAGGCTCTCGATTTTTTGCAGATAACGCATCCGCTCCCGCAATGCTTCGCGTTCACCTTCGGCAATGATACGGTGCGAGAGGTCGATAAACTGCGCTAAAAAGCAGTCTTTCCCATTTAACACCAAATGCTCCGCAGAGAGCAGACCAGTATGCTTTTCACCGATTGCATTGCAAAATGTAATCTCGTAATTGTGTAGTGTCGCACCTGAATCGTTGATCGCGCGGATGTGTAACAAGTCGTCGGGATTTTCAAACTGAGCAATCTCGGAGTAACTCCTGCCGAGTAACTCATCCCGGCACAATCCGATAATATCGCAAAGCGCTTGATTTGCATCGAGGATCGTTCGTTCGGGGTACGTGACCAGAATCAATGGATTAGGATTCTGCCGGAAAGCGAAAGCGAACTTCTCTTCCGACTCTCGCAATTTTTCGAGAATGCGTTGCCGTTCGGTAATATCGACTGATGAGACGATTATCCGTTGCCAGCTGTTTTCGTAACCGCTTGGTATCAATACTTTGGTGTGGATATATCGGCTTATTCCAGTCAAGGTCTTGACTTCGGTATCCTGTTCAAATTGACGTTTCCCCTGTGCCAAATCGGCTGTTCCATTCGCATACAACGAAAATGCGATTGGTGTAAACGTCTCGGGTAGCCGGTCAACTAACTCTTTTTGCGTGGAAGCTTCATACAATGTCAAGGTCGCTTGATTTACCCGCAGAATTTTAAGCTTTGATAAACATGCGATGGCTTCAGAGGGGTTGTCGTTAAAAAAACTATGAAAATCCACTACGCCTTGTTTGCGTAACTCATCCACATATTTTTTAACATCCGAGCCATCTTCCTCCCACAAGGAAAGCGGGGACTCTTCAAACATCGAGCGGAAGCGCTGCTCACTTTTTTCATACTCCGAAAGCAACTGTTTTTGCGGAGTAACATCGTCAATCAACATTACTGCTAAATCTTGAGAACCGGGTAACTGGAAGCAATCACGAAACCGGAGAATGCGTTTCGTTCCATTGGCAAGTGTAACCTGCCGTTCCTGTACCAGGGCAGAACGATCAGTAGGAATCGAAAGACTTTTGTCAATGGGACAATTCGAGTTACAACGCGGACAGTTTTCGCCAAACAGTTCTTGACATTGGCGATTAACCAGTGCTGGGTGTGGCTGCTCGAATAATTCGCCGCCAGCGGGATTACAGTAGCGAATCGCGAAATTCTTATCGCGGATTAGCACCGCTTCCGCCATGCAGTCGAAGATTCGAAAGTAGTTTTCGTAAGGGTTCATGGAAGGTAACGCTCATTTTCCCACAAAAACCGGGAATAAGGAAATGTGCTACATGAGTTTTAGAAGATTGTTCACCCTGAGAATTTTCAATTCACCTATGGTTGTTGTTTTATTTTACAAGCAGTTTGGTAATTTTGCAACCAATTTGGGGTACTTCCCGAAAAAAACTCTTCCCCGATTGCGCGAATCAGTTGGCATAGCTCTCTGCAAAAAAAATTCGTATTTTAGGGTTCACATCTCACAATCCCCTCACAGGGTAACCGCACTCGCTACGAAGGAGCGTTCATGGAAATCCGAGGTAAAACCATCCTTGTCTTAGGCGGCGCCGGTTTAGTCGGCCGGGCATTCTGCCGCAAACTGCTGAAACTTAACCCCCGCAAGCTCGTTGTCGGCGGTCTCTCCGAAGCGGAAGCCAACGAAGGCATTTCCGTTTTGAAGCCGGAAGCTGGTAATTGCGAACTTGTCCCGGTATGGGGAAACATTTTTGTCCGCTGGGACTTCAAAGACCTGCGTCGCAGTCCCGACCCGGAACAAGACCAAATTTTGAACAATCCCGCCCGCCGCAAGCAATTGCTGCGCGATATACTTGACCCACTGGACGCCGAAATCCTAACGGAAAACACGTTTGTCCGGTTCCTCGATGAGCATAAAGCGGATGCCGTGATCGATTGTATCAATACGGCAACCGGTATTGCTTATCAAGATTTGTATTCCCAGTCTGACCGACTGCGTTCCGAAATTGAAAAGATACGCAATGGCGCCAGTACCGATGCTGCAAAACTGGTCGACTTTACTGAATCGTTGATCGGTTCCCAGTACATTCCGCAACTAGTTCGTCACATTCAAATTATGTTTGAAGCGATGAAACCGACGAAACTCTCCCCCGAAACTCGTCGCCAGCATAAAGTCGAAGCATACATCAAGTGCGGTACTACCGGAACCGGCGGTATGGGCTTGAATATCCCCTACACCCACAGTGAAGGGAAACCGTCTCGCGTTTTGTTGTCCAAGACTTCGGTCGCCGGCGCGCATTCGATGCTGCTGATGCTGATGTCGATTACGCCAGATGCCCCGATTACCAAGGAATTCAAACCGGCGGCGGCAATTGCCTGGAAAGACATCCGCTTCGATAAGATTATACGAAAGGGTCGTCCGATTCCCTTGGTAGACGTGCAACCGCAGTACGGCGAGCAGTTGGGTGAAACATTCTGTCCGGAACAAGCAAATAGCGCGAAACCGACGGGACAAGACCTCCGCGCCGTGTTCATCGATACCGGCGAAAATGGCGTTTTCTCGGCGGGCGAGTTTGAAGCGATTACCAGTATCGGCCAGATGGAATTCATTACCCCGGAAGAAATCGCCGACGTCATGTTGAATGAGTTAATCGGCGGCAATACCGGTAAGGATGTTGTAAGCGCTATCGACGCCGCAGTCATGGGCCCGACGTACCGCGCCGGTGCGATCCGCGACAAGGCATTGAAACGACTCGCAGAGTTAGAGCAATCGGTGGGTTCCGATAGCGTCGCTTTTGAGATTCTCGGACCGCCGCGGCTGAGCAAGCTGCTCTTCGAGTCCTATCTCATGAAGCGGGCATTCGGCACCTACGAAAGCGCGTTCCAAGCCACGGCGGAAATGCGCCGCCACGCCGCAGAGGAATTGATTCGCAGCGATTCCGATTTACGTTCGCAAATTCTAACGGTTGGTTTACCGATTCTGCTCTCCGACGGCAAAACGGTGTTGCGTTCCGACCATGTGGTGATACCGCCGGATCCGGGCAAGAAGAAAGCCTTCCCGGTAACCGCCGAACGGGTCGACCAGTGGTGCTTTGACGGATGGATTGATCTCCGTCTCAAGAATTGGGAATGCTGGGGCGAACGGCTCAAGAAGATGAAGGAAGAAGCTGAATTGGATGATGGCAGCGAGAAAAGTTCCCGCTTCCATCGCGGCCGTGAGTTCTGGTGGCAAGGGCTGCCGGGCGGTGGCGAAGTCCCGGCACCGATTCGTGTCGGCGCAGTAGCCGGTTGGCTCTTCACCGTGGAAGACGAAGGCGAACGCATCAAGCGATAGTCTTCTTTGCATCGCATCGAAAAGGCGCATTCCCCTATGCGCCTTTTCTTTTTTACGTCGCGACTTCGTCACAGTCGCTTTCCTTCTCCCCGCCCTTCCCCTATCTTTCCTCTATGTTTCGATTTCTTGTACTGTTTTTTTGCATCGCACTGACAGCGAGTTGCCCGGCACAATCGCTATTGCGTCCGGCAGCAATGATTGCTTGGGGTGACAACCAATGGCTGCTCGCCGATGCCGGAACCGGAGAACTGTTTTTAGTCGAATCTGATGGGGAGTATCAACGCCACACGTTTGGTGCGACGCTGCGTGAGCCGGTTGCACTTGCCCGCGATGGGGTTTTTCTGTTGTGTTTCGACCGTTCGGAGAATACGATTGTAAAACTCAACCGCCGGTTGGAGGTCGTCGAAACGATGCCGCTTCCGGTTGAGTACCGCAACCGGTTTCGCAATTTGTTGGCGGTTACGCAATTCGGTGAACGGCTACTCATCGAGACCGACCGCAATGAGATTATCGCGTTCGATGCGTTTGCGAAAGAGACGTGGCGGATTCCGTTGCCGCTCACCCAATCGGTACTCGCATTGAGCGCCTGCGGCGACAGTATCGCCGTGCTATTCGATTCCAGCGATAACATCCAGCGCGGCATCTTTACTACCCGCTTCGGCGGTACCATGAAATCATGGCAAGTACCAACATCGGTGATGCCGATGCAAACCATCATCGTACAAGACCGCAGTTGCTGGGCTTTGCGGAATCATCAATTGTGGAGAATCAGTAACGACTCCACCGCAATCACACAACTTGATACCATTGCCACACCATGGCTGCTCGCCGCCAGCAGCCGCCATTCGCTTGCTTTCTACACTTCTTCCGGGATCCGAATTCTTCCGTGGCGATAATCGATCGAAAACAAATTGTCGCTTCTTTGTTCGCATTGTTCGGAGTGCGAATTTTCATAACAGCGCTTGCGATATTCCTCTTCTTCATGCACAGTCATGCGCAAACGATTACGTTCCCGGCAATCGATCCGACTCGCCATGAGTATGTCTTTTCACCGGGCGATTCACTCGGTCCCTTTACTTTGCCCCATCCATATTTACTGCACGAGTCAGATTCACTGGTCGCCGGAGAACGCTTATTAGTAAGGGGTCGCGATTACCGATTAGACGAAATTCCCGGAACGCTTTGGTTACTCTCGCCGCAACCGGGGGTTGAGTTGTTTGTGAAGTACAATGCGGCACCGCTCGCGCTCGACCGTCGGTTATTCCGAATGGAAATGAAAGAGTTGCAGTCGGACTCGCAAACCATCGTTCCGACGCTGGCAACCGTCGATCAGAAACAAGCCGCTGGTGCAGCCTCGGGTGAAGTGCGGCTAAACCGTTCCGGCAGCCTCTTGCGGGCGGTTACGGTCGGCACCGGTCAGGATGTCGGCATCGAGTCGGCACTACGGTTGGAAATCGATGGGAACGTATCGCGCGATGTGGAATTGCGGGCGGTATTGTCCGATCAAACGACCGGAATTCCACCAGAAGGAAACACGAAAACTCTGCGTGAATTCGACCGGATTTATCTCCAAGCGAAATCTCCCAGCTATGCGGTAACGATGGGCGATTATGAATTGGGATTCGGCGGTGGGAACCGGTTTCTTACCACGACCCGTAATGTGCAGGGCGCCGATTTTCAGTGGAAGAAACCGCGGCTCGGCGCGCAAGCGAGCGGCGCGATCACCCGCTCGAAGTACCGTTCGCTCACGATTACCGGTACCGAAGGAAATCAAGGCCCTTATGTTTTAACCGATGATGAGAAAAACATCAATGTCCCGGTCGTTCCCGGTTCCGAACGAGTCTATGTCGATGGAGTAGAAGTTGTCCGCGGCGAGACCGATGGCTACATCATCGATTATTCGACCGGTGAATTAACATTTACCCCACGCAAACCGATCCACGACGATTCTCGCATCGTTATCGAGTATGAGACGATTCCCGGCAACTACAACCGCAGTATCGTCGCAGTGCAGCAATCGGGTCGCACACCGGGTAAAATCTTTGAGTGGGGCGTCGGTTTGTTCCGGGAAGCGGACGATACCCGCAATCCCGTCGGCGTCGAGTTGGATGGCGCCGCCCGGGCAGCGTTGCAAGCGGCTGGCGGTAATGCCGGGAACGCCGTGTATAGCGGCGTAAAGTATGTTGGGGCGGGCAATGGCGATTACGTCCGCATCGACTCGACCGACAACGGTTCGCCACTCACTTTCTACCGCTTCGTTGCGCCCGACACCAGCACTGGAAACGCGCAAGGGGAGTATCAAATCAGCTTCACCCGGTTCGCCGGCGCCGGCGATTACAACTTAGAATTCAATGTCGAAGCGGCACGTACCATTTACGTATTTATCGGAACCGGCGCAGGCGATTACCTGCCGTTGGTACGAGTACCTTTGCCACAACAACACGATGTATTGGGAGTCCGCTCGACCCTACGGCCGTTTGATGGCGCTGCTGTTTCGATGGAATCGGCGTTCTCGCAATTCGATGCGAATACGCTATCCGACCGCAACGGCAAGGGAATTCGCGGCGGTGCACTGCAAGTCGATGCCGGATACCGCGCCCCCGACAATGACGGTTACTCGAAATGGCAATCCAAACTTACTTACCGGGAACTCGAAGCCGGTTTTCGTTCTCCCGCGAAATCGACTTCTTCCGAAGAGTACCGGCGATGGGGTTCTACCGATACACTCGGCACCGCGGGCGAAGTCACCCGCGAAGTATCGGCATCGTTTGCTCCGATTAAACCGTTGCGTATCTCCGGCAGCGGCGGCGACCAAGTCCGCGGCGACGGTTCGCAATCGCAACGGTGGAATGCTTCGACACAATGGATGTCACAATTACTTTCGGCGTATACGAGCATCGACCGTATCCACGCGAAATATCAATCCGGTTATCGCACTGATTGGTGGTATGGCAATCATACCCAGCGTTGGCAATTTGGAAAAGTTTCCCCCTCCTACACGACCCGTTTCGAGGATCGACGAAACGTAGGAACGACAACCGACGACGGTTCCCGACGATGGGATCACCACCTCGCAACAACCGTGCAGGGAATCGGCGCTCATACATTCTCAACTGCTTTCGACCGCCGTGACGATTGGAACCGTTCCGGGGAATCACTTACCCCTGCGCTGCGTTCGATTGGCATCGACTTCAATCACGCTCGCTCGGGCGATTTGATCACGACCGCGTCCGAGTATCATCATCGCGAGACCCGCTATCTGAGCGCCGATTCCCTGATCGTTACCGATCTGCTGGCAACCGAAGGAGCCGCGCGCACTTCGGGCGGGGGTGTCAATGGCGAATGGAAGTACACATTCAATCGAACCCGCACTTCAAAATTGACGCTGTTTGCCTACGAGGTGCCACTCGGACAAGGCGACCACATTCGCGTCGGCGATCAATTTATTCCCGATCCGGAAGGGGATTGGATTGTGTACACCCGTCCCTCCGGTGAGTATGAACCGGTACTGGAAGTGCGCGCCACTGCTGGGATTCGCATTGATTGGTCGAGGGTGAAACGCTACCGGATACCCGGCGTAACCACCGACACCCGTATCGAAATCGTGGAAAACAATACTTCCAGTAATACCCTGCCGGTATTACTGTTGCAGATCCAGCAGTTTCTCAAGGCGAATACTCTGTATGGAAAACAAGAACTGCGGCAGGATATCGCATGGGAACCGATTCGCAAGCAAACCTATCGCCTGCGTTGGAATATCTCGCGCGAACGGGAGAACCGGTGGTCGGGCGGCGGTCAGGATCGTCGTTTTGAGTTGTTCGCTTTACGTTACCATCATGCGAAATCGCAGCGGTTTTCTTGGTCAGTGGAAACGCAACGGGAGTGGTCGCGCCGGAATTATGTAATCGCTACAACTGCGAGCCGCGATGCGCTCTATTATCGATTATTACCGGGCTTGGTGTATCGCGAAGGGAGAGTCCACGAGTGGCTGCTCGATGCGGCGTTGCAATATGCGAAAGACCGTTCGATTCCCATCGATTGGCGCGAATTTGGGATAACGCCTGGCTATTCCTACTTAATCGGCACTGCCGGCAGAATTAATACCGAAGTGGAATGGCGCTCCGTTATTACCTCCGCCAAAACATTGCCTTACGATATTTCCTCCGGTCGACAACCCGGTTCCAATTGGCGATGGCAACTCCGCGGCGACTACCGGCTTGGTACGAATGTTACCGGGAGTCTTTTCTACCGCGGCATCAAAGACAACGCGACTCCCGTTCGTCATGAAGGACGCGCTGAAGTAATCGCATTCTTTTAATCACAATTATTTGTGAATTTTCTTGTCCAACCTCGCTCGATTCGCTACTTTCCCAACAAGACCTCTACTGCATAGGATCGCATCATGTCGTTTCGAACTTCGTTGTTTGTCGTAGTTTTCGCAGCACTCTTCACGATTCACGCCTTCGCTGAAACGGTGTTCATGCCGCGCACGCCCGCGCTTTCGCCCGATGGCAATAGCATCGCATTCTCCTTTCAAGGGGATATCTGGACGGTGTCGTCCAGTGGCGGGGAAGCGAAACGAATCACTGTGCATCCCGGTTACGAATTTCATCCAGTGTGGTCGCCCGACGGCAGCAGACTCCTGTTCGCGTCGGATCGGTACGGCACTTTCGATGTGTTTGTTATACCAAGTGGCGGTGGCATTCCCGACCGATTGACCTATGCCCAGCCAACCGACATTCCGCAAGCGTGGAGCAGCGACGGTAAAGAAGTGTATTTCGCATCGCGCGGGCAATTCGATTATCCAATGGATTACCAAATCTACAAAGTACCAGTCACCGGCGGCACACCCTTCCGCGTCATCGATTGCTTTGCTGAAGAGTTTGCTCCTACCTCGGACGGAAAATTTGCCGTCTTTGCTATCGGCAATAATTGGTTTGGCAGGAAAGGGTATCGCGGTACGTACCAATCTGATTTGTACCGCTGGAATCAGGGTGGTGAACCAGTACCAATTACGACTCATGCCGGTTACGACAGCGATCCGATGGTGAGTCCCGATGGCAATACGATTTATTTCCGGAGCGATTCAACCGGCACTTTTAATCTCTGGAAAATGAACCGCGATGGATCGGGTAAAACGCAACTTACCAATTTTAAGGATGATGGCATTCGCAATGCGCGGATCGCCGATGCGGGAAACCGGATCGTCATGGAAGCTGATAGCTCGTTGTATCTCTTCGATGTTGCCAGTGCAAAACAAACCCGTTTGGAGATTTCCGTTGCGAGCGATTTGCTCGAGAATCCGGTACAATTCAGACCGTTCGCCAATAATGTTGATGAGCTTTCTGTTACCAGCGACGGTTCCGAGTATGCGATGGCGATTCGTGGAGAACTCGCATTGGTGAATCGGGAAGTCGGCGGTCGAGCGACGTTGCCGGTGCCCGATCCCGCCCGCGATTGGCAAGTGAGTTGGAAACCGGGTGTGTCCGATTCCTTGGTATTTACAACCGACCGTTGGGGGAAACAACAAATTGCGATGGTCTTGTCCGACAGCGCGACGCGACCGCTCCGGAAAGCGAAACATCCGAAACTGGTTCGCCTCACGAACGACACATCAGAATGCCACCATGCGCAATGGTCGCCGCTTGGCGATCGCATCGCCTACATCCGGAACAATGGCGAATTGCGTTCGATGAAACCGGATGGCAGCGCCGATCAATTAATTTTCAACGGGTGGAATGAAGAGCAATACTCATGGTCGCCCGATAGCAAATGGATTGCATTCACTCACGAAGATTACGATTACAATTCCGATATCTGGGTGATACCTTCCGATGGCAGCGCACCGCCCGTAAACATCAGTCAACATCCCGACGAAGATGCGAATCCGGTCTGGTCGCAGGATGGCAGGATGCTCGCTTGGTCGTCGCGGCGTCATCAAAATCAGTTTGACGTTTACTTCGTTTACTTGCAGCGCCTCGATGATGAACGCTCTTCCGACGAGTGGAAAGAGTGGGAAAAGACTCGCGACAAACGCAATGGCGGCGATAAAGGCGACACCACGAAGAACGGTAAGGATAAAGAAAAAGATCACCGTAAAAAGAAAATCGAAATCGATACGGTGAAAATCGACTTTACCGATATTCATCGGCGGATTCGACGAATCAGCGATTTACCCGGCGATGAATTTGCCGTAGCGATTCATCCGAAAGGGGACAAGTTCTATTTCACTGCCGATGTTAA
>JAOTSC010000062.1 GCA_030247525.1 bacterium
CGCGCACCATCGCTAAAGAAACCTGCAGCGAAACCGGTACAATCAACACCTGGTACTCCGCTTACGATTTCACGCTATTTCGATCAAACAGTAATGCTGACGAACTCCGAACGTGATCAGCTCTGGGATCAGGTAAGGCAGCAACCAGAACAGAATTTCACATTCAAGCGTCATGCATCCGATCTCGGTGGCGGTCATCCCAAGGACATTTATGTGGATCCACGCGGGCATGAATGGATGTTCAAACCGGTAGCGGCAGGATCCGAGTTCGCGGCAGAAGCCGAGACTGCTGCCTATAAAATTGGTCGTCTGGTTGATGATAACATGGTGGAAGTTCGGGTCGTCAAACTGAATGGTAAAACCGGAACGATCCAGCGAATGTTGAACGGACTGGCTGACAAACCTGATTTGACCTCGTTCAATCCTGGCAATTTCTCAGCTATAGAAATTGAGCAACTGCAGCGACACCGGGTAATCGACTGGCTAACTTCCAATCACGATGGACATGTCGCACAATTTCTGCGTACTCAGGATGGCCATCTCATCGGTATCGATAAGGGACAAGCGTGGCGGTACTTCCCGAATGACAAACTTGCTATTGACTATCATCCAAACAGCCAATTCGGTGAGCGGGAGCCAGTGTACAATACCCTGTTCCGGATGCAGAAAAATGGCGAGATTGCGCTCACCTGGCATCCAATGCTTGATTCGATAAAACGCTTGGAACAACTCAGTGATGATGAGTTGTGGTCGTATGTTGAGTCGTATGCTAGTGGTAGATACCAAAGCGATAGCGCTGGTCTCCGTAAATTCAAGTTGATGCTGATTGACCGAAAGAACAATCTGCGCCGGGATTTCGAAGCTTACATCAAAACCGTTGATAAAAAGTTCAAGGGATTTGATGCGATAGCGGCAGAAACTAAAGTGTCTAGCAAAATAGCAGATCCGAAACGGAAACAAGCTGAGGAATTAATCAAGAAAGTCGATGACGCCGGTTGGCAGGGAGTCACCATTGACTTTGACAGTGGCGATGTCGAAGACATGAATCTGCTCGTATTCTCTGAATCGGTGAAGGGCAAACCACGTACTGCCGTTAAGATGAAGTTATTGAAATCTGCCGATCAGAGAGTCCATAAGCTGATCAAAGGATTAATTGACCCAGATGACATGACTGGTCAACCTCTGGTAGAGGATCACTTCTTTGATACCATCGTCTCAGCACTGAAAACGATTCAATCTGGTTCCAAAAAAGCATCAAAAATTGATGCAGCAACCAGTTTATTGAACGAATTGAATACCCTGCGCGTTTCCAGTGATCCTGACATAAAGGCCATGGCGGAGCGTTATAGTTACTGGGTCAATGTCATTCAGCGTTGGAAAAGTTCCGGTAACAATGGCCTAATCCCTGAAATTCAGCAGGGTGAGAAACTGGAAGTCTACATAAAAATGCCTCAACCGAAAAAGGTCGGTCACAAAGCTGTGTCCTTTACCGTTAAGAAAGGGAACGTTACGTTCGAATCACGAGTCGCGAATGGAAGGGACATCGAAGTAAATGGTAGTCGTCGCGGGGCTAGTCAGATATTTCACCGCGGGGATACTTCTGTTCAGTACCAGATCGACTTTGGTGATGGAACAATCGCCTACTATACACCAACCGTTACCGCCAATAACAGTTTATTCGCGGTGAATGGTGAAATTGAGTTTCTAGTTGATGGGAAAGCGACTCCGGAACTGCTTGATCGAATAATAGCACATTCGCGTACCCTAGGAATCGATGGTAAAATTGCGACCGATGAGGATATCGAATTGATGTATCTACTCAAGCATGGGTATGTCTTGAAGGATGTGGAACAAGCCGGATACAAACAGCTTCTGGACAATTTCGAATCTACCAAAGCAACTACTACTGAGCGTATCCGAGTGCTGCGCGATTACTGGACAAAAAAAATGGGTGTTAAGGATGTAACCAAATTACCCTGCTATCAGCCCCAGGGTGTTCTGCAATTCGGGACTACCGGTGGTATTCAACAGGCAGGTCATCGTGTACAGTTGCGATTTGATTTGAGTGATGCAATGTTGGAACAACAGATGCCTGGTGTCTCGCTAGTGCACTCACTTACCAACGATTATGGACATATTGCCGAATTTTTCGATCAAGTATTGGCTGGTAACGGAACACTTGTCAGCACAGTGGAAAAGTTGCGTTGTGGAGTACCGGTAGGTGGTATGTCGCCTGCTGAAGATATGTCCAGTGGTGGTGCTTCCTATGTATTTACCCGCATCAAATCAGCCACTGACAGCCGATCAGAAGGCATTTACTTCAAAAAGAACATGCTCAGAAGACTCGATGCAATCAGCTATGATCATGATAAATACGGCAGAGTGACTGGCAATGATGTAATCGAAAATAGACACAGCACGATTGATGGCTTTCGACGATGCGCTGGGCGGAGTGGAAATGAAACGATCTTCAAATACACAGTAACTTTACTGGATAACATTGAAGAGGTACGAGTTAATCACGGTAAGCGGAAACAGATGTTAGATGTATTCCGAAAACATGGTCTCAGTCAGTTACCAGATGGACGTAAAGTGGAACAAATCGTAAAGGAAGTCGGATCATGAACATAAATTTGAGTGACGAATTGAATCGGATACAAAGTGTATTTGATGAATTTATGCGGGTCGGCTCCTGGATAATGGTAGAGTTTAATAAAGACGATGCATTTGATCTCGATATCGGCTGCTTCTACAAAGTGTTGAAAGTGAAGCCCGGATTTGATGCTGCGGGTAATCTGATCGATACCGACTTTTGGCTGTTGTTCTGCACCAGTGGATATGAAGAAGACGGGCACCATGGGCACGTCAAGAAAATACTTGATATGACTGATACTGAGTTCGGTGTTGACTTGCAGACCTTCGATGGTGAGACTTTGCACATTGAGCGGATTGTTAGCGGGGTTGATCTTCAGCATGAGGAAAGGTGGAGGTTGTTCCAACAACTGATCTCCGAAAACCCCGTTCGGTATGCTGAATTGAATAGCGCTTATGTAGAAGAAGGTTTGCGCAGAATGGACGATGTATGAAAGTAAAATACCTAATCGATGCACTTCTGATCGATGACATCGCTGGTGGCCTCACCTGGAAGCCCGTGGGAGTCTGGGCAGTGGAAGTTGGTGCGCAATCACTTGCCTTTGAATGGGCGTATCTCCCGGGTAATCCAGAACGAGAGTCAGAAGCAGATCGAGTTGCGACTGCGATGGTAGAAGCTGGAATCCAGGTTATACCGGAAGACTTTCTCGAATATCACCAGAGTGCATACAACTCTTACACCGGTCAGTTCTACGGTCCATTCGAGGAGGAGTTTGCAAATTTACCCGTGGGTTGTAAGGAAATTATTGCTCGAATCGCTAAGGGTGAGTTAGGATTGACCGATGGATGAGTTATGGAAAATACTGAATGACAAGTCTTGGATTCCTCGATTTGGGGAAGTGACGATCGTGTTCCAAGAAAGTGTACCCATCCTAGTATCCCGTAAGGACCAACGTAAACTTGCGGTTAATCCTCAAGTGAGAAATATCTCAAAGAATACAACACATCATCGTGATGAATCGCTTGACAGAGAGATCAAGAAATAGTACATTATTTGTGTAAAGTCATCTACGTGGTCAGGTAACTGACAAATTCGTCGCGTGACGGGAAAAACCCGAGCCCGACATCTCAATTCCGATGAGGAGTTGTGGTGTCGGGTTTTTTCGTTTTAGGACTTTGATGGAACTCGAATCACAAATTCATTATCTGCTTCAAACCCATGCTGAACTCCTGTTAGCGGCTCAGAACAAGGATGAGCAGGTTTCGTATGTAACGAACTACATCGGTTCGAAACAGAAACTGGTTGATTGGATTTGGGCACACACCCCACAGGGTGTGCAGAGTGTGCTTGATGCGTTCAGTGGCAGCGCTGTTGTTGGTTATATGTATAAGCGAAAAGGCTTGCGGGTCGTGGCAAATGACCGTCTGAAGTATGCTTACCACATAGCACGCGCCATCGTCGAAAACAATGATACGACACTATCCGACGGTGATATCGATAAACTGTTAACCGATAATACCAACACTGGAAGCTTCGTTCAGGACAATTTCAAGGGATTGTTCTTTGCCAAGGGTGTACATGCACTGATTGATCAGATTCGAGCAAACATCGATGATCTTCGTGGATACAAGAAGGACATCGCTCTATTCGCCTTGGCTAAGGCTTGCCTTAATGGCAAAGGTGGTTACTGCCATTTCCAATCATCTGTCCGGTATGAAAAATACGAAGATACCCTTGCTGAATTCACACAGCGATTCCGGAACAACTGTAACTGGATCAATGGATTGGTGTATGACAATGGAAAGGAAAACAGAGCAGAGAATTCGCCGATCGACGAACTACTCCCTGGTGTTAAAGTTGACTTAGCCTATTTCGATCCACCATACGCAACAGAATTCTCTACAACCAACTATGAGAGTTTCTATCACTTCATAGAAGGTTTAATGACCTATTGGAAAGGTCTTACGATCATCGTTGATAGTGCAACGCATAAGTATGCTGAGATCGAAGAAGAAACAATCACCCGTGCCAATTCTGAAACTTTTTTTGAAACTTTCCTGAAAGGCGCTCAAGGGATCAGTTGTTGGATCATCTCATACCGGGACCATGCTTTCCCAAATGAGGCATCGATCAAATCCATGATCTCAAACTCCGGCAAAGTGTCTCGCATGTATTCAAAAGATCATGCATATACAATGTCTGCTCATCATCGTCAAGACGAAGCGTCACTGGCTAAGGAACGGATTTTTGTCTGCGGACCAACCGAAACAGCGATCCGGTCTCAAGCAGATTGGGAAGAGGAAGCAAAGCAGATCTCCCAATTGCAGCCAGTGACTGCCGAGTCATTCGCTTCAACAAACAAATTGCAATGCTCGGCCATTACTGCTGACATCAAGCTGGTATCAGAAGCAAAAGAGGGTATTTCGAGTAACACCGAACCCGAGTTTGTGTTCGTTTTGACTCACGTCGGAACCAATCTCAACGGCGACAATTTCACTCGCGATGAACTGATTAAGGCTGCACCTTCTGCCATCTCACGTAAAGTTGATCTCAAACATTCGCAGGATCTCACCGACATCGTCGGTGGAATTACCGAATCCCAGTGGAAAGATGAAGAGGGCGGTCTGGTAGAGTGTACCGGTCGGCTCTTCGTTGCTGATAATCCGCACGCCCAACTTGCCTACCGGCTCATGAAGGAAGGAATCGTCAAGCAGGTTTCAATGGAATGCCAGTACGATGCCGGTGAGTGCTCAATCTGCGGTAAGAAGTTTTCTTCGAAAGCCGACTACTGCATCCATCTCCGCAAGTACAAGGGTGCTACTTACCAGGGTAAACCGGTGTACGAAATTCTGCGTGGGGTGGTTTTTACTGGTGTGGGATTGCTTTCCGATAAAGGTGCCGACGAGCGTGCTGTAATCCGTTCCGTTGCGAAAACAGGAGTCAAAATGAAAACACAGGCATTGACTTTTAATGAGTATTTCCTCCAGCAACAGCGCAGTATGACGCTGTGGGACATCGTGGGAGGATTACAAAGCTATCTCAACGATCTACTGGGCAAAGTGAAGAATGAAGACCTCACCAACGACCAGGCCTTCGAACTGATGCAAAGTGGCGTTGAGCAATTTCGTTCCTCGCTGGAGGAGCTGTTTCAAAATCCAGCTGATTTACCAACTGTGGAGGCAAAGAAAATGAGTGATCATCCCACACCGGAAACCCCTCCGGCGAGTGAGGCAGCTCCGGCAAGCGAACAGATCAAGACGCTGACGCAGGAGAATGCCGATTTGAAAAAGCAGGTCGATGAACTGTCGAAGCAACTCGATACGCTGAAAAAAGCTGCTGCTCAAGAAAAAGCAAAGGCAAAAGCAACGGAATTGGTGAAGCGATTCGAACTCAAAGGTCGCACGTTCGCCAATGATGCCGAGCGTGAAGCAGAGATTGAACGTCTGTCAGCCCTTTCCGAAGAAGCACTGATGGCCGTAGAGATCACTGTTTCGGGTATGCCTGACCTATCTACTCAAGCAAATCGTCAGCCAATCCCGGTACTCAAAACGGATGCTGGTGTCAAGCCCATCAACGTTGCCGATACGCCGCCCGGCGACGAACTCAAAACCGGATTAAAAGACGGTTTGATGGCGGCTTACAAACAGAATCGCGGCGAAGCGGTCACGAACTGAGAAGGAGATCTCGATGGCAAATTTCCTGAATGCCGCCTTGCCTGGTATCGCATACGGCAATGGCGAACTGCAGGGTCCGGGCAACCCCGGGCAAATTGTAAAACTGGTCGGAAACGATCTGTACGAAGTGGTCAATAATGCGAATGATGAACCGTTCGGTTTGCTGGGTCGCACTAATCGGCTCAAGAGCGGACCAACACCGACATCCACCGACAAGGTGCTGGCAGTTGTATTTGTCGGCGACGGTATTTACGAAACCGACAATTTTTCCGGCTCGATTACGGCCGGCAATGCTCTGACATTCGATGCAACGCTTGGCAATCTGAAAGCTGCCGGTGCCGGTGCAAAGATTATTGGTCGTGCGCTGTCAGTTTCGGACGGCATGCTCAAGTTTCAATGGACGAATCACGGGACTAGCGTCCCCTCGGCGTAAGGAGTAATCAATGATTAGCACCGAAGTGAACTCCCGCGAATTCATGGAGAAAATGGGCAAGTTGATGACCCGTTCGCTGGAGACCCCGGAAGGAAAGCATGCAATGGCGGAAGCGATTGCTCCTCCGATTGAAATGGAAATCAATCGCCGGATCATTACGCCGCTGCTCTTGACCGAACATCCATTGCCACCCGGACAACCGGCAAAGTACCAGAAAGTTCCGGGAATCAAGGCACATTGGATCGCCACGGGAGGAATCGTTACGTCTACTGATGTAGCTGATTTCGATGAAGTGGAATTTCCGATCGACCGAATTCCGGCAAATCCAATGGTCGATATCTCGGCTTTGCAGAGCGGCAACGTCGGCACGCTTACCGATCATCAGAACAAGGCCGCAAACGCCATCCGGAAAGAAGTCGATAAGCGAACAATGTCGCTGTTATCGGCTTCGGTTCCTCAGTCGAATATCATCACGATCACCAGTGGTGGCAAGCTGACTGAAACAGCCTTCTATCAGGCGATTGCCAAGGTGGAAGATCTCGAACTGAATCCGAAATTCATCCTGATGCGTGGTGCGCGAATGTCGGATTTGAAGAGCTGGTCGAATCTAGATCCGCAGACCAACCGCGAACTGTTCGAAAAGGGCGTCGTCAAGACAATGGGTGGTGCAGGATTAATCAATACTGCTGCTGCATCATTGTCAGAAGTGATCATCGTTCCGGACACTGAGATCGGTAAATACGCCGTTCGAAGTGCGATCACTGCTGAACCCTACAAGGACGTTCCCCGATTCAAAGTTGGTTGGGTGGTCTGGATGGAGTGTGCTCTCGGCATTACCCGACCCGATCTGCTGTTCAAAATCGTCATCAACGGTTAGCGAGGTGGCTACGATCAAAAATAGTTCCGGGACGACGTTGGTGTTCCCTTCGGGATTAGTCTTGCTGCCGGACGCATCGCATTCCGTGGGTCGTATGACTCCCGAGTTAAGCGATGCGCTGGCAAGCGGACTACTTGCTGAAGAGAAACCAATGGAAGCGACCGGTGAAGTCGATCCGACTACTACTGGTAAGAAAAAGAAATGACACCGTTGTCCGAACTCACCGCCAAGCTGCGGCTCGATTTTCACGATACGCTAAGCGATCCGGCACACGATCTGTCGGATGAGCAATTGTGTCGTTCAATCGAGCGCGGGTTGCTGTTTCTGAACCGCGACTTCGCTGTTACGTACACAGTAACCGGCGATGCAGTCTATCCGGTTCTGACGATGGAACACCGGGAGATGCTTTTGCTACGATCTCTCGCATTGGTTTGTGAAACGATGGCAGCAAGATCGTCGCGACAAGTTTCATTCTCGTCCGGCGATAAATCGGTGACGCATGGCGACGAAGCACGTATCTGGCTCGCACTGGGTGAGCGCAGTATGGCTCGATACGACGCCGCAGTGGAAGCTTGGACAGGTGGTTCAGGTGGTGTGACTCCTTTGTTGTATGGCAATGAATAGACTCAATGACGATACCATTTTCCGCGCAACAGGCGCAGCAGATACGCAGCGACATGAAATCGCTGATCGAGTGCAGCGGCGAAACCGCTAACCGAACTCGGCAGCAAATCGGCATGGTGGAATATGGCGGTGCGCATGTTGAAGAGTCGGTCGATCAGATCACTTTCCCGGTGTTGCGCAAACCGCTGCCGGAATCTGATCTGACGAAATGTGGAAATGGCGTGCTGTTGTCGGTATTGCCGGAGGTAGATCTGCAGGAGATCGATCTCGTGACTGTGGATGGAGTGCATTACGGTATCGCGGAGATCACTGAATTCAATCTGTTTGGTGTATTGACACACAAAGAGATCAAACTCGAACCGTACCGGAGCCGTTCGTGAAAATCGTAATCGATACCAGAGCCTTTGCCAAGAGTAAAGCGATACTGCGCAAATATCCGCACCTGGTGAGCGCTGGTTTGCAGACGGCAATGGTGACAATGGCGGAAGATGTTCGCAAGACTGCGGTAACAAAACTGCGCGATCAGGGCGGGGTCGATTCTGGTTTGTTGATGAACAGCATTGCGGTGGTGCAGGTTGGTAGTCACCATCTCGTTGTCGGCACGAATGTCGCCTATGCGGCAGCAGTTGAGTTTGGTGCGAGAGGACACTGGCTTCATATCGATTCCGTTCCCGGATTCCGGTTGTGGCTCAAGCGGCATAATATCCCGGGGTGGAACAACCGGAAGTTTTTCTATGTCGCGCCTAAACCACGACCCTATTTCGAACCGGCGTTTGAACACGGTAAGGTTGAAGCACCCAAGATTGTACAGGGTGTTATGGCATCATTAACCGCCGGATTTCTGACATGAAACTGGAACAGGCGTTAGCGCGGTATTTGGAATTGAACATTCCAGACCTTCACGTGTTCAAGGATGATCTGGCACATACCGCCGCCGGATATCCGTACCCGTTGTTGTTGATTACCGAGATCGATGCCAGGCGCAAGCAAATTGGGACAGGACCATACGATGCTTTGGATGGTTCCATCGAACGGAAATGGTGGAATATCGAGCGAACACTACGCTTTACGGTGCGCTCACCGGCGGACAAGCAGCGCGATGGTAATACGATTGTGCATTCGCTGATTGAACAGATTGATGGCGAACTGCAATCGTTGTTCCGAATCGGGTCGGTTGAGTTACCGGTAGGAAGTGATTCAGTGCATATCGCAATGGCGAATCATTCGGGTTTTCACGAACTGCCGGCGATCACCGACCAGTTACCATTCGTTTACCAGCGTACGGTGTCGTGGCGGTTTCAGGAAATGACCAGTCAGGAGTTTGAAGGAGTGCCGCCACTAATCGCGGTGCATTTCGAGATGGGAGAGATCCAGTAATGAACAGACGTACGAACGGGGATACTGAACCGGTAACCGACTCGAGTGCACCCAATGAAACGACAATTACTGTCGCTCCGGAGTACCGAGTGAATGTGTTGCTTCCCGAATTAAAGCAGTATCCGACTCATGTCGTAAATGCCGTGCTGGCGCAGCATGGATTGACACCAATGAGTTTGATTTCCAAGTCACGCCTCGTTGAACTAATCGAGTCGTGGTTAAAGGGGGATGCCAATGGCTGACCGCATTATCAAGAATGTCTATACCGAGTATAAGTCGGGTCCGGTAGTCCCGGCTGTCATTCCGACCAACATCGAATTCTGCGCTGGCACGGCCAAGCGAGGTCTGCTTGAACATGTTTATCAGGTGTCGGATAAGGCGACCGCGAAAGAACTCTTCGGTAGTGGCGAATTGCTGAAAGCGCTGGAAGAGAAAATCGATGCTTCGCAAGGATCGGCATTCCTGTATGTACTTCGTATTGCGGGTGCCTCGGCTGCCGCCGCAACTGCCAATCTGATGGATGCAACCTCCGGCACTGCCATTCCCGCAATTGTCCTTACGGCGAAGGAAAAGGGGACTTGGTTTAATAGTGACCGAGTGAACGTCGATGTGATCGCCGATTCTAATGACCGAACCATCGTGATTACTATCGGTGAACAGATATATCGCTTCACTGGCACGACCAATGCTGCCCTGGTAGAATCGATCAACGGCAACAGTAACTTCCCAGTTAAGGCTGTAGTTGCTACCGGTTCCCCCACAGTAGTGAAGGCGCAGACAAGTGTACACCTAGCTGGTGGGGACGACGGTGATACGCTCGCCAACAGTGATTACACCAATGCGATCACGCTATCCGAAACATACACCGATGCAGCTTGGGTACATTTTATCGGCGCAACTACGGTAGCGCTCTGGACTTCGATTCTTACATCCTGCGCCAACATGATCGCCAGTAATCGCGGCGAACGATTCGCCATTCTCGATTTTCCGACAATTACGGCGGTTGACAAGTTGCAACCGACTGCTGCCGAAATTGTCACTTATCTCGCTTCTTGCAAGACCTTGTACGATGCCGTTCGTGACTGCAATGCGGTGTTCTGTGTTGGTGAGGGAAAGTTCATTGCCTCAGATGGGACGGTGTACACCAACCGCCTCACCAATACCCTGACCGGACTACTCGCCAAGATCGACATCCAGAAGTCGTTGCTCGGTGAAAAACCAGTTAACCTGATCAATCTCACCACCCATTTCACCAATGCGCAGCAGACTTCGCTGGTGACCGATGGTATTAATTATCTCCGGTTTCAACCGGGATTCGGAACCATTGTCGCGTTGTCGCAGAACCGGTGTCCGGTCGGTGACACCTACAATCGGGTTGAGAAGCTACGTGCCGTGTACACTGCCGGGAAAAAATGCCGGGCAGCAGCCTTCCCGCATCTCGGTCGACCCAATGATTCGCAGGGACATGGTATCAAACTGCTTGAAACCGACATGAAGAAACCACTCCAGATCATGCAAGATGCCGGTCAGATCGACAGTTACGATCTCTTTATCGAATGCACTCCTGAGATGCGCGATCTCGGTGAAGCCCGGGTTGTCCTTACGGTGAATTCGATGAAGGCGTTCGAGATCATCCTGAACGAAATCTATCTGCAGTAGCGGAGAAAGGACGAATAAAAAATGCCGAATCAAGAACCGATTGGCGTAATGGATGGCATCGCCGAGAACAGTATCAAACTGTTTATCGACGGGTTGCCGGTCTTCGCCCTGAAGAATTTCAATTGGAAGATTTCGCACCCGAAGAAGCCGCTTTATGGCGCTGGTTTTCCCAAGGCTCATGGCGTGACCCGTGCGGTCCACAAAACTTATGAGATCGATTTCGAGATTGCGGAAGTGCTTTCGAATAACGCGTTTGTCGCAGCACAATTGCTAAAGAACACCGCACTGCAAGCGCCGTTCAGCGATCTCACTGATATTCGCGATGCCACCATTATTGCCATGTATCCTGGCGCTGCGATTGGTGAGAGTAAACTATTCACCGGTGTCGAAATCACGGATTACGAAGGTGGTTTCGAGGATTCCGAAGATGCGAAACCAGTTGGTATCAAGTGCAAGGGCTTTGCCCTCGAGAAAGTCTAACGAGGTATTTCATGGAATCACTATCCGATAACAAGACCATCGTTCCGTTCGTTCCGCAGGAACTGACGGATGATACCATCGCTCAGCTCAAGGAAAAGTGGGGCAAGAACTACACGCTTCACGTAGTCGAGATTGCAAACTGTGACCAGCAATTTGTTGTCCGCAGCAGCAACTGGACAGAATTCTCTAAACTGCAAGCATTCATGGCCGGTAACCAACAGACTGCTGTCACTCGGGCACCGGTGATGTACATCTCTCAGTTCGTGGTATTCCCCGATATCAATGCGATGGAGCTGGAAACCAATACCAGTGGCTTTTGGCAACCGGGACTCATCCTCTCGCTGTTTGTCAAAATCCAGGAAGCGTTGGGTCTGAAAGAAGGCGGTTCGATAAAAAAGCTCTAAAGTATGAGCGCGAACGCATCGATCAGACGTGGTATCTCCAGTTACGAGCAGTGATCTGTAAATGGTTTCCGGGATACACGTTCTCTGTAGTCGATACGCTTCCATTCGAGCAGGTATTCGAACTTTATGCCAGTGCCGAATGGCTTTCCGATCAGGAATCGAAGGCAGTTGAACAAAACAAACCGAAACGGGGACGAAGGTAAAAGAGATGTCGCAAGGGTTTACACAGGCGATTCATATTGCACTGGTCGGCACCGCCGATCTGGCGGCATTCGACATGGCTACCCGTCAACTCAATACCCTTGAGTCGACTCTTCATCGTGCTTCTACTACTCTTGCCAGTTTAGGACTCAAGTCAACTCTGTTCGGCGCGGGAATGGCGTTCTCGGTTGGAACGGCAATCAAGTCGGCTGCCGATTTCGAGTCGGAACTGGCAATGGTGAGTACCCTGCTTACCGCTCAAACCGAACAATATCTCCCGAAATACAAAAAAGAGCTAGTCGATCTTGCTGCATCCTCGCCTAAGGATTCGCTGGAAGGGTTAACAAAAGCGCTATACCAGACGATCTCCGCTAACGTCCCGGCAAGCGATGCCATGCGGGTGCTGACCATCGCATCACAGTCGGCTGCTGCTGGTCTAACCGATACTGAGACAGCAGTAGATGGCATTACCAGCGTCCTCAATGCCTACCAGATGAGCGCAAAAGAAGCGACCCGGGTATCCGACATCATGTTCATGGCGCAGAATTTAGGTAAGACTACCTTCGGCGAAATGGCGAAGGAATTAGGCGGCGTTCTGGGTACAGCCTCGGCTGCCGGTGTGTCGTTTGAAGAGATTGCGGCAGCCATTACCACCATCACGAAGCGTGGTATCAACACTGCTGAATCGGTTACTGCGATCAATATGGCATTACAGGATATCATAGCACCCTCAGAAAAAGCAAAACGTGCCTCTGCGAAATTCGGTATCGAATTGTCACTATCGAAAATGCATGCAATGGGATTCCAGAAGTATCTGCAGTACCTCTCCAGTGGGGTTGGCGGCAGTATCGAGAACATCGCACAACTATCCGATAATGTGCGTGGGCTAAAAGCGATCCTCGCACTGACCGGAAAAAATGCCAACGAAGCAGCAAGCGATCTAACTGCCATGACTGGATCGGCGAATGCGACTCGTGATGCCTTTGCCAAAGTTTCCGATACTGTAAAGGCTAAATGGAATCATGTCACCAATGCGCTGGCATCGCTGAAAGAAACCATCGGCGAACCGCTGCTCTCTCCAATAGCAAACGTGCTGGATAAAATCTCAAGTCTGGTGAATGCGTTTCGCCAGTTTGCTGCGGTGCATCCCACACTCATTTCAGTGGGCGCTTCGTTTATGGCTACCAGCGCATCGGTGTTCCTGTTCGGAGGATTGCTGCTGCTTTCCGCCAGTGGCGTTACTGCTCTGGCAGCAAATATTCTGGCGCTTCCGACCAAACTAAATGCTCTTGCCACTGCCATGAAACTTTCACTTCCCGCCGGGACCGGAATGCTCGGAATATTGAAGGCCATCAGCGGATCGATTCTCTCGGTCGCATCTCCAGTACTCATTGCTGCTGGTGTGATGGCAGGATTGTTCGTCGCCTGGAAGACCAACTTCCTCGGATTGCGCGATGTCGTTACTGCGTTCTGGACTGCGATAAAACCGCTTCTGATAGCACTTTGGTCAACTTTCAAGCTGTTGGTTACTGACATTGTTTACCAAATTCGTGATATCGCCAATGCAGTCACCGGTTGGTTTACGACTTGGAACAGCTCATTTACCGGTATGCAGTCGCCACTGATCGCATTTGCAATGGTTACCGCCTATACCGTTGGATTTACCATCGGACTCTTTCGTGGATTCTTCGATCTGCTGCGCACGTCACCAGTGATCGGGACACTACTCGCCACGGGACTCGGTATCGGAATCTTCAAATTGTGGGGAATGTCGAGTGCTTTGGGTGGTGTGATTCCCCTGCTCAAAACACTGCCCTATTACACCCGGGTGTTCGGTGCCGAGTTAAAGTACCTCAGTATTAAGCTGGCGGAGATTGCTGCTAATCCAAAACTTGCCTTCGAAATCTTGCGCAATATGATGACCAGTGGTGCCGGTACGGCGAAGAACTTTGCAGTTTCCGTTTACTCCTCGTTTCTCACCGCTTTGAAAGGGATGTGGCAGTTTACGCTATCAGCAGCTCAGGGCATCTGGCAGTGGGCACTCTCGCTGGGATCATCGGTTGCCTTTGTGATTAAAAATCTGGCGATGCTCACCTGGAATTTAGCGGTCGCCGGAATGAAGGTGGTCTGGTTTGGCATGCAGTGGCTGATTGCGAAAGCCGGTATGCTCGCTCATGCCATTGCCACCGGTGTCGCCACTAGCGCGCAGTGGTTGCTCAATGTTGCGATGACTGCCAATCCGATAGGTTTAATCATCATTGGGGTCGTGGCGCTTGGTGCGGCTTTCTACCTGCTGTACAAACACTGGGATACCGTTTGGGGTTGGATCAAACAAGCGGCACTCGTCGCAGTATTCGGAATTATCGCACCGTTTTACCTCTTGTGGAAACACTGGGATACCGTACTCAGTTGGCTGAGAACCGGATTTACTGCCGTTGGTGATATTTTCGCTGGCATCTGGAATGTTGTCAAGCAAGCAGGTATGAACGCCGCCGACTGGGTGATCGAGAAGATCAATTGGCTTATCGGTAAGATTAATAGTGTCTCTTCCTATCTCGGATTTGAGATTCCACTTATCCCGACCTTTACCGGTAAAGCGTCGATCCCAACTCAACCGGCAGTCATTCCGGTGGAAGTGCGCACGTTTACCAAAGACAATAATCTCGTCCACAACTCACCCTACACCATTCTGACGCAGCAGGCAAAAATTCCGGTGGCAGTTACGCTGGATGATTTCTTTTTGCGGCTGCAAGATACGCTGACTAAAACACTCACGAACCTGCTCGATCTGATGACACTGCGTTTGGAGCAGTTCGTCGTGGCGACGCAGCAGCTATCCGGACTACAACCATCACTGGCATTCGCCGGTGGTACAGTTGATGTCGGTGCACCTCCATCCAGTTCCAGTGTTGTATCGAGCCGGATTTTCAATACGCAGCGAAGTCACCGTTCAACCAGCATTGACCGCAGTATCCGCATCGACGCAATCAATATCTCCGGTGTTTCCAGTGAACAGGGTGAATCGATTCGCGATCAGATTATTGCCGCATTGTCTGATGCGCTTTCAGCGACCGACGGGGTCGAGGAGGCGCACCTTGGCTGATCTCGTGTTCGGTATCATCAATCTTCTCCGACAGAAGGAAGATGATTCAGCAAGGCTCAAGTCGCTGCAGGATAAAGTTAAAAGCAAACGCAGCAGTCAGTGGGATTCTCGCGAATACTCAACAGCGGGCGAACTAATGCTAAAGCGAGGTGATACTGAGCTTCACTTATATCCGAAAAAAGTAGGGATCAAGCAGAGCATCAAGATCGATGAGATCGAGATTCCGAAATCGTCGGGTAAGATCAAACAGGTACTTGGCTATGAAGACACTGAGATCTCAATCACCATCGAGCTGACCAATCTCGAAGAAAATGGCAAAGTAGTGAAGCCATTGCGCGAACGGGTGGAATCGCTGCAAAAGCTGTATCGCGAGGGCAAGCAAAAGTTACCAGTTCCATTGACACTGGTTTCACCACTTCCAGAAATCGCTGGCATCGATCAGGTGTACTGGAAGGAGTTGCAGCTTGAGGATGATCCGGAGGGATACAATCTCGTCACTGCGCAATGCGTATTCGTGCAATTCAACTCGATCAAGACCCAACTGGAAAATCAAGCTCTTGCTCAATCTGCACAACAAGCATTACAGTCGGATGCGTCTGCGAATATGCCAGCAGAAATGCAACGACCCGATACTTCGCAGGATGAAGCACTAGCACAGCGACTTGGTGCAACTGCGAAGAGTGGCGAGCGTGCCGGTTATACCCTGGGTTCGCTTGGTGACAGTATGCCTGAACACCCAGCAGCCGACGCACCAGTTACACACTAAGGAATCTTTTTTATGAGTTTAGAGCCCTATCAACTTGCCAACCGAACGCCGGTTACTTCGGTCAAATACAAAGACCTCGAGATCGGTGATGCGGTTAGTGTATTCGAAGTGACTTCGTTTCGTCGCGGCACTGGTGATACCGCCTGGTTGAGAATCCCGATAGCCACCGGATTCGATGGGGAATTTTTCGAACGGGGTGCACCAGTAATAATCCAATGGGGACTCGATAGCGAAGAGAATCTGCTGCCGATTTTCGACGGTGTGGTCCGCGAAGTGAAGGAGCTGGATCAGGCGATCCGGGTTGAACTAGTCGACTACATGACACTGCTCCATGCCAAGCAGATCACGACCACCATCGAAGACGAAAACACCGAAGCGATTATCTGCCAACTAACACGCGGTCTGGGTCTGCAACACGATCTCGAAGCATCCGGATTAGAGCTGAAAAAGTTTCCGGTATTTAATCGAACCGTGTTCGAAGCAATGACCCATCTGGCTGAGCGGGTGAAATTCGAACTGGGTAAAACGATGCTGTTCTGGATACGAAACAGAACGCTCTATTGGCAATCTCCAAAACAGCCAGCCGAACCGGTTGTTTCGTTTGTTACTGGATTGAATATCAACAACCGTGGGTCAAGCAAATTGCAAGGTTACTCTTGGCTCACTACCGGCATTGCTCCAGTGTTGCATGGTGACACCATTGAAGTGGATGGTGATGCGGTTGTGGCAGAACGAGTGTATTACAAATGGTCTCGTGGCTGCCGCAGTAAGATTTACTGGAAGCATGTCAGTGTCTGAAACCTGTGAACATGATCTGCTGCAGCTCCTGCGCAAGGCGATGGAGACGATGCGTCCCGATCTGTCGGGGTACATGCGGTTTCCAATGCGCGGAAAAGTAGTGGCAGTTAACGCAGAAAAGTTCACAGTCGATGTAAAGCCTGACGATGCCGATACACCCTTGCTTCCTAAATGTCAAATTCTGACGCTTTGGGCAACCAGCATCCAACGGATTGTAATTCTTCCGAAGATCGATGACGCAGTCGTGGTCGGCTTTCTCTGGGGAGATCCTACCCAACCATTTGTGATGGGATTTGTTACGGACTCAGGGACATGTGGTAAACATCTCATCATCGAGCAGGGTAGCAGCCGGATTGAAATCGCAGAAAATGGTGCCATTCTGATCGCAACAGAAGCAACGCTGAATGTTACTGCCGGAGCGAAAATTGAGATTTGTGGTGACGCCGATATCGATGTGATTGCAACCGGAAAAGTAAAACTATCTGCGCCTCAAGTGGAGCTAGGGGCAAGTGCGCAGGAGAAAGTGGTACTGGGTGATTCGTTCATGAGCTATTTCAATACGCACATCCATACCGGAAATCTTGGTGCACCGACCTCGCCACCCATCCAACCGATGATGACAGCGATGTTATCGGAAGTATCAAAAACGGAATAAAAATGGCGCTTTCGGCAACACTACTCAAGGAATTGATTGGACAGCAGTATGACTCGCTGGATGCGGACGGGTCGTCATTAGCAAGTCTGATCGAACAACATATCCGGCAGGAGTTGGGTAGTGTTCCAGCATTTGCCGGTGGCAGTTATCTCGATCCAATTCCCAAGATGTCACGTGCAATAGCGCAGGCAGTACACCAGAATACCAAGACCATTTTCGCCGGTGCGGTGGCGACAGCCATGGTGCAGCACTTCGTAAGTGCTGGAGTGGTAACGGTAGCAGCAGGAATTGCGGTATCTACTGCTGGTAGTCCCGCAGCACAGACTGGTGCGACGACTGCGCCGGGTGTGGGAGTGATTTCATGATGGCAGGTTTAGAACATCTCGGTACTGATCTGGCATTTGACGAAGTTGGCGACTTGTTGGTATCCGCCAGTGGCGATCTCGCTTTGGTGTCGGGTCGAGACTGTCTGCTGCGCGATCTCGCCGATGCCTTGCGTACCCAACCGGGAGAATTGTTTCCGCATCCTGAATATGGTTGCGGTATGCTGGGCATGCTGGGTGCTAATGATACACCTCTCAACCGGACATTGGCACAGCGATTTATTACGAAAACACTGGAAAATGATCAACGGGTGAAACAGTCGACAATTCAAGTGGAACTGCTTTCATTCGGTAGCGAGGAAAAGACCTTCCAGGCACGTTTTGAAGCAGTCGGCGATAGCGAAACCCATACGCTGGTCTGGGGCTATGGCATCAAGAGTATTGACGATCTAAAAAGGAATTCGATAGTTGTATGAAATCGTACAGTGACATTCGCGATGAATTGATCGGGAAGGTGGCGGCGAAAACCCCGTTCACGAACTTCTCGACATCGAGTGGGATTCGCAACCTGCTCGAAATCATTGCCTATGTCATAGCGTCACTCTACAACTTCGTGTTCAAGGTCGCGCAGCAAGGATTTCTGATGACTGCCACTGGTGAGTGGCTCGATCTGCGTGCCCGCGAATGTGGTGTGGAGAGGTTACTCGGTAGCAAAACACAAATGTGGATCACGTTCTACCGTGCACCTGCGTCGAACATTCTTACCATACCAGCCGGAACAATCGTCAAAAGTCGCGCAGAATCCAGTGGAAATGAATATCGTTATTCTACGATCCAGGCAGCAGTAATCCCGGCAAATGAGACATTTGTTCGCGTGCTGGCAGAAGCCGAAGTGATCGGCACCTGCTGTAATCTCGGAAGTGTAACCGTTA
>JAOTSC010000063.1 GCA_030247525.1 bacterium
CAATCGGGTAATTCACACTGCGAACACGAATCCGGGCTGTTGATGTTGAAGGCGAAGTAACCGGCCAACTGATTTGACCCTGTTCGACCGGAACTGTTGCCAATGTCGAATAAGTGCCACTGGGATAGCTGCGATTGAGTTCGACGACAACATTTCCGGTGACATTTTGTGAAGACCATCGAAACGTTGCGGTATCTTGGATATAGAGGTTTTCACCCCCGTTCGGATACAAAACAGTGATCGTTCTATTTGATACAGTAAAATCACCTGCCGTCATATCGGATAGCGTTGGATAATTTTGACTGGTCACACGATAACGGGCGGTAGTTGTCGCTATGGTGTTGATCGTCCATGCAAAACTGCCATTCGTGACATCGGTAGTGCCAAGATCGATCCACGTTCCCGAAGGATAGCTCGTGTTTAAAGCCAGAGTAACACTCCCGGTAAGACCGACATGACTCCAACGGATTGTGTCGCTATCGCCAATGTAGCGAGTCGAACCAGCAGCTGGTGATGTATATGATATGCTTCGATCGATTATTGCGAATGTATCGTCGCTTTCATCTGAGATAATGCTGTATTGCAGCGAGCGAATTCGGAATTTTGCGTTTGAGGTGATGGGACCAGCCACCGGCCATGTGTACTGTCCATCGGTAAATGCGGCATCGGCTACATATTCCCATTCACCAGTAGGATAATTACGATTCAATTCGATGCGTGCTATACCGGGGGTACGATTACTTTGCCATTGAATTATCGCATTGTCACCTGTATACAACGTATCGAAACCATTCGGGGTTGTTAATGTAACTTCGCCCAATATATCAAATGTCATCATATCGCGTTGAGAACCGTCAAAACGAATTGCGTGCATCACTGCATTTTCGCGGTACATATTGAGGACTTGTCCCAGATTCTGGGTGAAGCTGTCGATAACTGCTACCGTGGGTAAATTTGCAATACTGTACGAATAAATGCGCGACAGATTGCCACCTTGAGAAGTTGCCGCATACAGATAGTTCCCGTCGACTAAGTAAGTTGTTGTTGCGCGATTCGTGCGTGCAAGCAATATCGGATTCGAGGGGGTCGCTACATCGTAAATCGATATACCGGAGTCGGCACCGCTCGAAACTTGCAAGAATAACCGGTTGCCTGCCAAGTGAAGCTGAGTAGGCGTTGCCGATAGCGGAACAAATACTGCTGCTTGCGGCTGTGCTGGATCGACGCGAGTAAAGGTACGGAAACCACCATCTCGAGAAGCAGCGATAATATTGCTGTTAGCTGTTACACTATTCCAATTTGCCGCACCATCGGTGTACGTATTCACTAAAACGGGAGTCGCTGGATTGGTTACATTTACAGTACCAAGGCCGTAAAACCCGCGGGCTACGTAAATATAGTCACCGACCTTAGCAATGTTTGCGGCATCGTTTGCAGTGGGAACCGACCCAATAAAAGATGGTCGAGGAAAGATCGCAGTATTCATGTCGTAATCGCGAACACCGTTCGTATTGGCAGCGATGTAACTATAATTGCCATCGATAACCATGTTCCAGTAGATACCGCCAGTGAAATTCCGATTGAATACGGGATCGTTCGCGATGGTTGCTGTGAAGATGACAATTTGATTCCCGTTACAAACATACAGATAGTTGTTTGTTTTCGAGAAGAATTGGCTATAACCGTAAGCGGGTGCGCCATTGCCGGTTATTGCATCGTTGCTGAGATAAACAAGATGTTGACCGTATACAGAAGAGGTGAGCACGATAAACACACAAAGAAGGAAAATCCGGATCACTGCTTTCACAAAACCTCCCAATCAAAAGTTAGATGTCGTAAGATGGTGTACAGTTTGTTAGATATACAAGGAAACCCGACAGTTTAATGAATTTTGTTATTCTATGTATAAATGCCAAATATTGTTATTTCAATGCAGTCAATCCTTAATTATGAAAAGAACGCCGGGCTTTCGTCCGGCGTTGTTATCGTTTAAGCTATTGCTTCTTACTATTTGCTCGAGGAATGCCTCTTCTCGTGTGCTCGGGATAGCCGTTGATAGAGTTCCTCTTGAGTGATGGTTGTACCCGGTGGCGGTAACACATCATCCAGTGAATCGGTATCGGATACCCACGAAGTAATCTGATAATACATCGCTGGGCTGTGCGTTCGAACCCCGACATGATCATAGGTTGTTGTGCTTGGTCCATTAGTATATGTGAGATAGTACCATGGACCGGTTCCCACATTTCGGAAGAACAGTAAATACCTCGTAACAGTTATCGGTACACCGTTAATCGATGTGTCGACCGGTGCCCAATTCAACCGGGCGTTTTCACCCATCAGCGTTATTGATAATCCACCCGGGGCTGCGGGAACATAGCGGGCATTCCCACTCAAAGTAATTCTCAGAGTATCCTCATTAATCGCATTGGAAAGCAATCCGATTGACCCACTGAAATTCCCTTGAGTCGTTGGTTGGAAGTAAACCGCGACACTCGCCGAATCACCCGCTGGAATTGTCGGTACAACTCCGCCGGAGAAGGGACCGGAAAATGTTGCAAAGTATGCGTTATCCAATGCTCGATTACCGCGCACCACGATCTTGACCATAAAGGAATCGACTCGAGTCGGTTCGATTGCAGTGGTAAAAGCATGGGAACTATGCGATAGTGTCACATAGGAGCCTACTCCCGTACCGGATAACGGTAGTAATACCGGTGTATTATCGGTCAGCGTGAGCCGCAAAGTATCACGCCAAAGCAAGGTGGTATCCGGCTGGAATTGAATTGTCAATGGGATACTGTCGTTTGCCGGTAGTACAAACGGTACGCTGAAATTGCGAACAAACTTCGCAACGACGTTCGTCGCCGTTTCTACTGTTGCCGCCGATTGACTACGGTTTAACAAATACACCGTAGCGGAAGCAGTTGAGTTAACATCGACATTACCAAAATCTTGTCCTGATGTAGTGAAGGTGTAGCGCGGCATCGCAGTTGTATAGATTGTAAGATTGTCGATGAACAATGCCGGTCCGTATTGGTTAAATGTTCGCAAACCGAGTTTCAGATTAGCAAGACCCAAAGCGTTGTTTGGTATTGAGACAATTGCTCTACTCCAACCTGAGGCAGCTGGTTGGTTCAATCCACCACCGGTACCTGTTCGCAAACTTGGTGTAGTTGATACTGCTCTTCGAAGCCAAAGCGATGACCAAGTTGTACCATTGTCGGTTGAAAGAATCACTTCCAGTCCATCGTTTGCTGCAAATCCACTTTCATACCACCAATCGAATTCAATCTTAGCGTCACCGGCATCGATTGTGTTAAATGGCGGTGACCAGAGAATATCGGTTTGTTCGGAAGCCGGGAAGTAGTTCGCAAAATTTAGGGTTGCTGTACCATTATTGCCGTTGCTTCCGGTATAACGACCCCAAGTTAGATCCGCTTCGCTATTCACCAGACTCCAACCATAAGGCGGAAAAGTCGCAGTTGAAAAATCTTCGACGATGGCAGTTGTCGAACCATCGGCTGCTAACGAACTACCTGTCTCGATGCCCGCTCCATTTCGTGCGCGCGTCGTAAATGAATAGCTCGCCGTAGCTGACAAACCCGTCACGGTTACGGTATGCCAATCGTTTAACGTCCGCCAGAACGGAGTTGCTGCCAGTGTTCCGTTCGATTGCACCCATTGCATTGTCCGGATTTCGTAAATAGAGTACTCAGTGATAGTTGGATTAGCCGTTCCCGCATTCAATGGTGTCACTTGCAGGAACAAAGCGCCGGAAGAACCGATAACCGGGGGTTGTGGAGTATTAGCGAGCGTCCAAGCATTCGCCTCAGCAGCAGTAATTGAGTTGCCGGTTGCGTTCGCAGCAAACACCCGATACCAGTAACGACTATTCGGTAGTAAACCAGTTACTGGCAATTGAACAGTATTCGGTGGTAGCGATTGCAGAAGAGTAAACGTCGAGCCATCGGTGGATCGGTACACCACAAATCCGGTTTCATCGTTTGAGCTGTCTGCCCAAGTGAAGGTGAACGAATTCGAACTGACATTCGTTATCGCACCATTGGCAGGAGCATTGGGTACCGAACCGTTACCGGTTGTGAACGACCATACAGGACCCGTACCGACTGTAGTATCGACGCGGGCATTTACTCGCCAGTAATACACACTGTTTCGAATGAGTGCTGGCGGAGTGAAACTTGTTCCTGCTTGATTCGAAGACAACAGAGCTGTTGGCGGATTACTCGTAGCGAGATAAACATCATATCCGGTTGATCCGACCGGCGCTGTCCAGGAAAGTGTCACATTGGTCGGAATGTTGGACGCACCACTTACCGGAGATGGGGAAGATACGACAAATCCGAATGCTCCTTCATCCGCGCCAATATCTGGAGTTGCTAAACGGGTCTCGTTATCTAAATCGGTGTTGATCCAATCGACTATGGTGCCTGCATTACTGATGGGTGTATCGATACCGAACTGGATATGTAAATTTCCGGTAGTATCATTCACCATCTTTGGATCGCCAGTTACAGAATTTGCATCGAGACTGGTAGCTGATCGCCAGTTCCCGATAGTCGCATAAGCTGTACTGCTATAATACCCGGTATAACCGGAGGTATTCGTAATGTTGAAGCAGTTATTGTTCGATATAATACCGATACCCGATGTATAGTATATCCCATAATGTCGTGATGTCGATTGGTTTGGTGTGCGATTCACCAGGATATTATTGCGAAGTACTGCGTTGCTGCCGGTCAAATAGATATTGGCATTTGTTGCGCCACCCGTGGTAGGATTCATAACGATGCTGTTGTTATCGAAATACACCGTTCCACCTGCGTTGGCTAATCCGTACAAATAGACAGTCGCCAGCTCGGTTGTGCGAGGGTGGCTCAAATTAGAGATAAAGTTGTTAAAAACGCGGGTTTCGATACCGGCTACACCGCTGTTGTAAGTATAAATACCAGCAACGGTTATCGATGAACTGGCATCAACCGCACTATTCCGTAAGTGCGTGACACGACAACCGGAGATTTCCGAGATACCAAAAGTGTTGTATGTATAAATACCGTAAACCGACTGACCGGGGTTCGAGGCAAAGACTCTTGACACATCAATGTCGTGGATTCGAACTCCGTCCGCATTGGTGACATAAACGCCAAATCCCGAACTTGGTCCTCCGATATCGTCACTTGTTCCCAATCCGATTGCCATCCGGTTGGTATCGGATGCAATTGGCGATGTTGAGCCAATTTCACAACCGATATCGCGATAGGTGCCATGACCTGTCAACATGATGCCATAGCGCGTATTCGTTATCCGCAGATTTAAGTACCGGTTATAACTATTTGCGCCATTTACTTGAGTAGGTGCGTCGCTGTTTGATTGGTAGACGGCTCGCGACAATGTGTTGTCTCGATGCATTGTTATTGTTGCGTTTTTGATCGTATTGTTCGTGCCGCCGTTAGTACCTGAGTAATTGGTAACCCAGAAACCATACTCACAATAGTCAGCTCCTGATGTACCAGCATCTGTTAAATCAATGCCATCGAACACAATCCAGTCGCTGCCATGGAGTTTCACTAAGGCATCATTACTGACACTGGTGCCAGTGGAAGCGATGGTTGTGGCTGCCGATTCCCGTTTAAATGTTACCGTACTGGTAGCTGAAACTCCGGTTACTGGTGGGATGATGATGCGCTCATTATAAACGCCGGGTCGAACGAAGAAAGTAACACCGCCGGCGCCTACCCCATAAAGCTGTAATGCGTTTACTGCATCAGTAAACGTTGCAAAATCAGCGGCGACACCACCAATTGTTTTGTTGCCGGTTAGTGGCGATGTGGAAACAAAGTTTCCTTCATCTGCGCCGATATCCGGCGTCGACGTATTACGCAAGAGCCCATCGATATCGGATGTTACCCATGAGACAAACGTTCCTGCATTATTCACAGGTGAGTAAACACCAGGTTGTATCCGAAGATCGTTGGCTACTTCACTGGTAAACCGCGGATTCCCGACGATACTGGCGTTATCCGATCCGGTGTAGGATTGCCACGCGTCCAACGATGTCCGGTCGCCGTTGTAATAACCGACATGACCCCCTGAAGCGATAGGGAGATAAAATAGATTGTTATTGGAAGTGATCGAACCAGTGTTGAAGTACAATCCATAATGCCGTGCTGTCGATTGGATCCCCGTGCGATTGTAGAAAATGTTGTTACGGATGATAGCGGAGCCGCTATTGTAGAAACATGCTGATGTGGCACCGACATTCGAAAGATCGATTAGTACACTGTTATGATCGATATAACCATTTCCGTTTGCCAGATAAATTCCAGATATGTAAAGTGTTGCGGACTCGGTAGTTCGCGGATGCGAGAACCCGGAAACAGTATTGTTAAAGCAACGGACTTCATGGCTTCCGGTAGTTGGGATAAGATAGATGCCATGGATGGGTCCGGTCGAAGCTGGATCGCTGGAAGAGTTGCGAAGATTATACACCCGATTACCAGCAACTTCGCAAACACCATACGAATTACTTACAATAATACCATACACCGTACTCGAACTCGAATTCGTAAAGATGTTCGAGATATCACAATCGTGAATCCGGAAAGTTTGGTGGTTGTTCAAGTAGATACCATACCCAGTTCCTGTGAAACCGATATCGTCACCACCGCCAGTACCAATTACAAAACGATTTGCATCGGTTATCGAGGTGGAGGTTGATCCGAATTCGTTACCGACATCGCGATAACTGGCGTTGGCAGTGCTATAAACACCATAGCGAGCGTTCTGAATCTTCAGATTCAAAAACCGATTGTTGTTGTTAGCGCCATTCACTGACGTTGGAGTAACGCTGTTTGATTGGTATATCGCATACGAGGTATTGGTCCGGTTTAACGATATTATTGCATTGCGGATCGTGTTGTTTGACGCGCCATTAGTGCCCGTCAGATTGGTTGTCCAGTAACCGTATTCCAGATAATTCGCGCCACTCGTTCCAGCATCGCTTACGCTGATTCCACTGAACGTAACCCAATCGCAGCCGAAGAACTTAACCGCTGCGTCATTCGATGCGTTCGTACCAACTGCCGAGATGACAACGGCATCGCTCTCTTTTTGGAAAACGACGGGATTGCTTGCCGAAGCGCCATCGACGGGAAGTATGGTTAAACGTTCAGTATAGGTGCCCGGTCGTACTGAGAAGGTTACACCACCCGTACCTACACCGTACAGCGCTAATGCATTGACAGCATCGGCGATAGTAATGTAATCGGGTGATAAACCGCCAACAGTCTTGGTGCCGGTCAACGGATTGCCGGATACAAAGTTTCCTTCGTCAGCTCCGATATCCGGGGTCGATCCGTTGCGGGCATCTCCTTCGATATCGGTAGTGACGTGCGCGATGCTCGTTCCGGCATTATTGACGGGTGTGTAGACATCCGCCATAATCCGCAAATCGTTTCCATTTTCATTTAGGAAGCGCGGATCGCCGATAACCGACGCGTAATCGCTGCCTACATAAGATTGCCATGCATCCAGTGTTGCTAAATCGGAACTGTAATAACCGACAAAGCCATTCGATGGATTGGAAATGTGAAAGAGATTATTGTTCGAGACGAATGAAGAAACGGAGGCAACGTAAATACCGTAATGCTTCGCAGTTGTCTGTGCATTGGTGCGGTTGTAAAGAATGTTATTCCGTAAGTAAACCGATGCATTGTTGACGTATACGTTAGCATTCGATGCGCCAATCGTCGTCGGATTCAGCAATATGCTGTTATAATCAACGTAAGATGTTCCGTTTAACGCATAGATGCCAAACAGATAGGTCGTTGCTGTTTCATTTGTACGGGGATGATGTAACCCGGAAATCGTATTGTTATAACAGCGAATCGTATTGGTGCCCGAAGTTGAGTTGTTTAAATACATTCCGAAGATTGAGCTAGTTGCATTAGCATCGTTCGATGTGTTGCGAAGCTGGTAAATCCGATTGCCCCGGATATCCGTCGTTCCAAACATCTGATTCGTGTAAATGCCATAGAGTGCGGAACTACTGCTTTGTTGATACATGTTCCCGATATCGCAGTCGTGAACCGACAAATTCTCTTGCCCGTAGAAATACATACCATAAACTGATCCAGAAGTACTTCCGATGTCGTCCGCCAACAAGCCAATCCGGAACCGGTTCGTATCCGTTACGGTACTTGTGGTAGATCCAACTTCACAGTTCAGGTCACGGAAGCTTGTATACCCAGATAAGTATACCGGAATTTTCATGTTCGTGAATTTGAGATTTAGATAATGGTTCGAGCTGTTCGAACCAAGTGTCGATGTTGGGGTCAGGGAATTCGTTTGAATAACACCGTAGCAGTTGTTGAGACGATTTAGCGAAATCGTTGCATTGCGAATGGTGTTATTGGTCGCACCATTGTTTCCGGCAAAATTCGTGATCCAATATCCGTCATCGACGTAATCGCTGCTGCTGGTTCCGGCATCCAAGACGTCGATGCCACTAAAGGTTACCCAATCGCAGCCATTCAGTTTTATCATCGCATCGGTTGTTGAACTGGTTCCCAGCGAAGTGACGACGACCGCTCCACTTTCTTTCTGGAAGAGCACTGGATTTGCTGCGGAAGCGCCATCGATTGGATAGATTACCAGCCGTTCCGAATAGGTCCCCGGTCGCACTGAGAATGTTACACCACCTGCTCCAACGCCGTACAATGCAAGCGCATTGACAGCATCGGTAAGCGTAGCATAATCGGGAGCATTACCGCCAACCGTTTTCACTCCAGTAAGTGGAGCACTCGATGCAAAATTTCCTTCGTCGGCACCGATGTCGGGTGTTGAACCACTGCGGGTATCCCCCTCGATATCAGTCGGTCCATAGGCTGTGCTTGTACCAGCATTGTTTACCGGCGAATAGACGCCGGCTATTATCCGGAGATCGTTGCCGTCTTCGCTGATAAACCGCGGATTCCCTTGCACTGATGAATAATCGTATCCCGTATATGACTGCCACGCATCCAAAGTCGTTTGATCACTCGAATAGTATCCGACAAACGCATTCTGCTGATTCGGGATGTAGAATAGATTATTATTCGATGTGAAACTGGAAACAGAGGAAAGGTATATTCCATAATGTTTCGCGGTGGTTTGGTTCGCCGTGCGGTTGTAGAAAATATTGTTGCGGAGCGTGACGCTTCCGCCGCTGATAAAGACGCATGTATTTGATGCGCCAGAGTTCGCGGGATTGATCAGAATACTATTGTATTCGATTTGCGATGCACCACTTGTCGTATAAATCCCATGCAGATTCTGGGAAGTTGTCTCAATAGTTCGCGGATGGCTAAATCCAGAAATCGTATTGTTGAAACATCTTAGGAGATTCGTACCTGACGTAGAGCTGTTCAGATAAATACCAATAATGGAACCGGTGGCATAGATATCGTTGGATGTATTCCGCAAACCAAATACCCGATTTCCGTTGACATCACAGGTTCCGTATGTATTCGTACAGTGGATTCCGTTAATTGTCGCCGAATTGGTCTGTTGGTACAGATTCGTGACGTCACAGTCATGGATCCGCATTGCCTCTTGATTGTTTGCATAAATACCCGTCACCGTACCGGAAGCAGCGCCAATATCATCCGGGACGATTCCTACTCGGAAACGGTTCGTATCGGCAATTGAACTACTGGTCGAACCTACTTCGGTATTCATGTCACGATAGGAGGAGTTACCATTCAAGAAAACGCCATAACGTGCATCAGTTAACCGCAAATTCAAATAGCGATTGTAACTGTTCGCTCCATTCGGGCTATTGGGAGTTGTGTACTGCGATTGGTTGATACACATACTCTGTGCATTAGCGCGGTGCATCTGAATCGTTGCATTCTTAAAAGTATTGCGCTGAGCGCCATTGGTGGCACTGGTGGCAGCCATCCAAACGCCGTACTCATTATAATCGGTCGCTGATGTTCCCGCATCAACGATGTTGATGCCATCAAAGGTGACCCAGTCGCAGCCAGCGAAACGTAAAACGGCATCGTTACTCGCGGCGGAACCGACTTCGGTTAACGTTACCGCACCGCTTTCTCGGCGGAAAGTTATCTGTGTTCGGTCGGTTGCTTCGGGAATCGGAGGGATACTTAACCGTTCGACATAAGTTCCCGGCCGCACGTTGAAAGTGACGCCGCCCGCCCCGACGCCAAACTTCATAAGAGCTTGCACAGCCGCTGTGAAAGTAGGATAGTCCGGCAAAGTACCGCCGATTGTTTTTATGCCATTGACCGGGGTAGTCGAAGCGAATACTCCTTCATCAGCACCGATATCGGGAGTCACTGCATTTCGCGCATTCCCCTCAATGTCGGTCGTGATCCATCCTAACGGCGTGCCTAAATTGCTGCCCGGAGAATATGTTCCCGTTTGGATGCGAAGGTCACCAGTACTTTCGTTCACAACCCACGGATACCCTTCGACCGATTGATAATCCATTCCTGAGTAATATCGCCAGTCGTCAATGTATTGCCGGTCGCTGGAGGAGTAGTAGGTTGTGTATCCGCCATTCCAGTTTGCCATCGAATAGCAGTTGGTGTTGATTGTGATGTTTGTAGCACCGACGTAAAACAAGTAATGCTTCGCAGTTGTTTGCGCACCGGTATTGTTCACGATGAGATTATTGCGCAGTGTCGCTGTCGTCGAACCGAGGTAAACGCAAATATTCGAGGAACCAACTGTCGTAGGCGAAAGGATTACAGTATTGTTGTCGATGCTGACGATATTTCCCGAAGCGTAGATTCCATAGATGAAACGCGAGGTCGATTCAATCGTTCGGGGATGATAGAAACCGGATACTGTGTTATTGAAACAGCGAATCTCGGAACTACTTGCAGAATTGCAGGAGATTCCATACAACGTACCGGTCGAACTTATATCGCCGGAGGTATTATGGATATTGTGAACCCGGTTCCCGGAAACAACATTGGTGCCATACGCATTCTGGATAGATATTCCGTAAACGTGACTACTATTTGAGAAGACATTTCGTACATCGACGTCGTGCAGCCAAAGTGCTTCCACATTACTAAGGAATATGCCATAAGTTGATCCTGAGCCGCCGATATCGTCGCTACCGCCATTTCCAACCACCATTCGCGAGGTATCGTTTACCCCGGGAGTAGTCGAACCGATTTCCATATTGATATCGCGATAGCTGCTATGACCGGTTGTGTAAATTCCAAAAAGTGAGTTCTCAATTTTCAGATTGAGGAATTTATTGTAACTGTTCGCTCCGGCTGCTGATGTAGGATTTGTTGTAATTGTTTGTACGACGCCGCGGCTGCTATTGTTGACACGATGCATGCTAATTGTTGCATTCGTAATCGTGTTGTTTTGAGCGCCATTGGTCGCGCCTGCATTCGTAACCCAATAACCAAACTCACAATAATCGTTGTCGGAGGTACCGAGATCGGAAACATTTATCCCATCGAAGGTGACCCAATCGCAACCGTTTAACTTCACAATTGCTTCAGAACCGGCACTCGTTCCGGTTGCACTTAGCGTTACCGTTCCCGATTCACGTCGGAATGTTATGGGTCGGGTTTGGGATGAGCCTGTAATAGTCGAAATCGTAATCCGTTCGTTATAGGTACCTGGGCGCACCTGAAAAACGACTCCCGGAGAATCGACACCAAATGCAGTTAGTGCATTAATCGCAGCTGTGAAACTGGCATAATTGGGATTGGTGCCGCCAATTGTCTTGGTTCCCGATAGCGGGGGGGAGGCGGTCGTGAAACTCCAGACCGCACTGGGCGCGGTTTCTCCGGTTGCGGTGTTGCGCGCAACTACTCGCCAGTAGTAGGTCGAACCAGCTAACAAGTCGCTGGGGGGATCAAAGGTTGTAGAGGTATTTGCTGCCGATACGATTGCGCCACTTTGCATCGTAGTCACATCGCTCTGCGACGTCGATAAATACACATCGACATTGTTTGTAAAGGAACCCGTTGCCCAGCTCACAGTGGTTGTTACCGGAACAAAGGTCGCATTATTCGTCGGTGAGACTAACGTGGGAGGTGTTGGAGAAGTTGTGCTAAATTCGATTTGGACGTTTGGTCTATAATAACTGAGTGCGCCGCTGCCGGTCGGTGCAGTATAATCTTGTTCCCATACTTGAAACCGATAATTTGCCAGCGCAGTGTAACGGTACTCTTCACCGGATAACGGAGTATTATACCCGTTCAAATCGATTTGGGTAACAATCTGGAGATTATCAGTGCCGTTGTAGCTAAAGTCGGTAACATCAAATTCCTGCCACGCATTCGCAGTCGTTACGCCCGGATAACTTGTTGATTGGTACACCAATGTCAAACCGGATAAATCTGCGTAAGGTTGCGAGGTGCAAGTAGCGTTTGTCGTATGTCCCAGATAAATCCGGATCGTGTTGGAGCCGCCCGTATACAACCAGTTTCTCGCAAAAGTTGGATACCAACGCAATCGTGTGATGATACCCGACATCCCAACTTCCGATGCCGTATAAATCGCCTGAGTTCGGGTGAACCAATAGTACTCGGTCAACGGAAAACGCTGGGTGCTGGTTCCGGTTCCAATCGTGACTGCGATATCGGTTTCATCAATACTACTCGTCACTACAGTTCGCTCGGCAGGCGATGTTCCGGGAATCTGTTCGGGATTCAATTCATACCAACGAGCAAGATTCTCTGTACCTTGTGTTGGTTTATCGTTGGATGGTGCTGTTGCTGCAAAACTGCTTAGGAAACCAGTAACGAGAAGAAGCAGAACGATTGGGAAACGAATAAAAGGAATCATCGGAGTTCAATCCTTAATATGATGGACCAAGGCGATTTTGGTCACTCAAGCCAGTGAGATGTCGAAGGTTCATGATATACCGTTGAGTGCATAAATATAAGGAATGCACACCAATTTTGCATTCAGTTTGATGGAATATTTTGTAAGTATTTGATAATATGTAATTAATATTATTCGAGGCGATTTGATAGCAATTGCCTTGGTTTCATTGTATACTAACGCGAGATTTTTTGCACAAAATTCCGCTTCGCTGAGCGATTCGGAGGAATAGTACGGGTATCGTGGTTTGCTTCATCCAAATCGTTCGCATCCTCGGATACCCGCTTGTTTGTTCAGCCGGTTCCCGGCAACCGTTTGCAAGTTACTTTTCTGATGAGGAGTGCAACCATGAGATATGGGTGCTTGGTTATTGTTTTTCTGATTGCATTGGTATCGTCCCTTGCTTTCGGCAGGGATTGGACGCCCAACGATGACGTGATTATTGGTATACCGACTGGTAATGACGTTGCTGTAGAGTATGAAGTTCTCGGAAAAGGTCATCTGCGGTTGCATTTCCGCAACCCGGTAGTACAATCCGAACTTGTTACAGCCGATGGGAAAGAGTGGACCTACTTCAACATCGAAGGGGAAACCCGAACTTGGGAAGTCGGCAAGCCATTAGTACCAGTTATTGCCCGATCGATTCGCTTGCCAAACCTTGGTAACATCGAAGTTAACATTGTAACAGGTAAGTATGTCGAATACACCAATGTAGATGTGCTTCCTCAACAACCATACCCGGAAGCATCCTCGGAGACATCGTTCCGGGCACGTGACTTCACTCGTAACGAAGTTACCTATTCCACTAACGATTGGTATCCCGGTGAGCTCGCAGTAGTTTCCGAACCAGCGGTACTCCGCGATGCGCGAATTTGTGTTTTAGCAGTACAACCGGTACAAGTAAATCCGGTGACCCGTACTGTTCGCGTGTATGAATCAATCGATATCGAAACGGTACCAATCGGTGGGGTGAGTGTAAACGAGTTAATCCACTCACCCGGTCCGGTACCCAGTTTTGAAGGATTCTACCGCGACATTATCGGAGCAGAAGATTTAGCCCTTGATGCCCGAACCGCAAAACCGGGGCAGATTCTCGTTATCTCCCGGGATGAAACAAACGTACGAACTCAAGTACAGCAATTCGTCGATTGGAAAAATGCCAGTGGTCGTCCCGCCCAATGGCATACTTTTACGACCGCACAAAACCTCAGTGCTTCGAGTTTAATGACTGTGATTCAGTCTCGTTACAACGACACGACCAGCGCGAATCCATTAGAGTATGTGATTCTCGTCGGTGACGACGGTGCAACCGGTGCCTATGCGCTACCTGCAAATTCTTCGATCTCAGATCATGGTTATACTCAATTAGCAGGTGGTGATATTCTTGGTGACATCACATTAGGTAGACTTTCGTGTACATCAATAAACGAGTTGGCATTGCAGGTGAGTCGTACCCTTAAGTACGAACGTACACCATTAATGACTGATACCACTTGGTATAGCCGTGGCTGGGGGTATGCCGGAACCAGTATGGGTATCACCTCCAATGAACCGGCGATTCGTTTTTGTTTGGATATGATGCACCGTCATGGGGTTACGAATACTCCATTCGATACCCATGGTGGTCATGTCAGTTCCGCCACGATAAACTCGCGATTGAATCCCGGTGCAGTGTTATGGGCGCATCGTGCCGGCTGGACCGGAGAGATTGGTTCAGGAGATGTTGCTTCAATCAATAACCCCAATAAATGCTTCGCGGCTTTTAACATTACCTGTAACTCGGGCGACTGGGCGGGTGGTTCGACCGGTACCCACGAGCAGTTGATCCGGTTGGGAACTGCAGCGAACCCTGCTGGCGCAATCGCCGGCATGGCGTCGGCGACTGCCGGCACCCATGTGAACTTCAACAATGTCGTAGCCACTGGAATCTACTACGGTTTCGGCCCGTTGAACATGCACCAACCCGGTCCGATGGGTTGGTCGGGGAAATTTCAATGCTGGCGAAACTACCAAGTAAATCAATCATCTCGCGTTACCGACTTTAACAACTACAACAACCTAATGGGTGATGCGACTGCTTTGCTTTGGACAAGCGTTCCCCGTTATATCACTGCCAACATCCCACAAACGATGGGACTCGGTTCTAATCGACTCTCCTTACGGGTAATGTTAGGTGCAAACGGCGTACCCGATCAGTTGGTAACGGCATGGAAGAAAAATACCGAAGGGGTAACTGAAACCTATGCCCGTGGCTTTACTGATGAAACCGGCAACGTCCTGTTAACTTTAACCAACCGCACGCCGGGCGATATGTTCGTTACTGTGATTGACGATAATGTTGATGGTGACAAGTATCCGATTATCGATACGGTCGCAATTGTGCAAAACCCTGCCGATCTCGCGTTATCACAATTTGTTGTCGACGACGATAACAGCGGTGGAACGATCGGCAATAGCAACCAAAACGGTAATCCAGGCGAGACAATCGACCTAAACATTCGTTTAGCTAACCGTGGCGCTAGTCTTACGTTAACCGGTTTATCAGCGACTTTGACTACAACCGATCCGCGAATTGCAATTTCAAATAGTACCCAGACCTATGCCAACATCGCTCCGAATGACAGTGCTTTTGGTGCTGGCAGTTTCCGTGTTCAGTTGTTAGCGGGGCTTGCTCATAATGAAGTCGTACCGTTGCAGTTAGCGGTGACCGCCGGTGATCCGACGTATTCGCGAGTGTTGACAGTGCCACTGACTGTCCAATCCATCGAAGTACGCTACATCAGCAGCGCATTGTACAATGCACAGGGTCAGGTAACCACGTTAACGCCCGGTGGCTCGGTGAATGTCGGTGTTACTGTCCGTAACGTCGGTGGAATCGCAGTCAACCAAACCAATGCGACGATGTTCTCGCTTTCCCCGTACATCTCGGTGAACCGTTCCGATGTTTCCTACTCGGCTTTACCGATTGGAACAAACTCGACGAACACAAGCGACCAACGCTTCACAATTTCTGCGAATGTGTTGACAATGGCTGGTACCCAAGCATCACTGGGCGTTGCTTTTGGTGCTGGTGATTTGCGAGATACCGTGATTTTCCCGATTACTGTCGGCACCCGTACCACCCGCGACCCAACCGGTCCCGATGCTTACGGTTATCTTGCGTATGACAACACCGATACCGGTTACATAATGCACCCGACATTTGAGTGGGTGGAAATCATCCCAGCTTTAGGCGGTTCCGGTACCCGCTTGAATATCAACGATGGGGCTGAAGGCGGCGATCAAAGCATAGCGTATCCGCTTCCGTTTGATGTTCAGTTCTATGGGAACACATTTGATAGTGCGACAATCTGTACAAACGGTTGGCTGGCATTTGGTGTTACTCGAATCAACAACGTGTTAGCGTATAACAATTTCCGAAATTGGCATTTACCGGCAAATGAAGGTCCGCCAAACATCGTTTCGGTGTTTTGGGACGATATGACGACCGGTGGCACCAATGGGGGCGTCTACGTTTACAATGATGTAACAAATCATCGATTGATTGTTACTTGGAAGCTCCAAACATTGTTTGGTGGTAATGCTGCCAATGAGTGTCAGTTAATCATTTACGATGAAGCATTTTACCCCTCGTACACGAATGACGCATTATTGCTGTTCCAATACAAAACTTTTAACAACACAACCGGTGAGGACACTGACTACTGTACCATCGGAATTTCCGACAGCACTCGTCGTGTCGGTCTTGAGTATTCTTATTGGAACGCGTACACACCGGGCAGTGCATCAATTCCCAATGGTTCGAATGTCAATCGGGCGATTCTATTTACCACAGCGCAGAATTTCATCACCGGTACGTTGACAGGGAATGTCACTCGTGCCGATAATGGACAACCGGTGGAAAATGTCGATGTCTTTGTGCTGAATGGCGGATATAGTGGTCGTACCAATGCGCAGGGCAACTATACCATTAGTGATGTCATGATTGGCGAATATGATGTTCGTGCCAGCTATGAAGGATTCAATCCAGCGATTCTTCACACTGAAATCTTTGAAGACAGCACAACGACTTTGAATTTTGTATTGACTTCGCCCGGATTTGTCTACTCACCCGATTCGATTCATACTGAGCTAAGTCCGGTCGGAGAAGATGCGAATTATCAGATTATGATTCGCAATACCGGGAACGGTACGTTGACATGGGAATCGCAATTGTTGTATGGCGGCTTGACGACTGACCAAGCGAATCGCGACGATTCGCCGCGCGGCCCGGTTCGCGAAAGCAACGAAATCGATGAAACCGATACCCCTTGGGATGAGGTCTTCTCGTTCAATGCTTCAACTATAACCGGTGATATGGGTTTACTGGGCGTCGAATTCGACGGTCAAAACTTCTGGGTGACTGGTGCCAATACGTGGCAGAATCCCAATAAGCTCTATAAGTTCGATCGCGACGGCAATCTGCTAACATCCTACAACCAACCCGATACACTATCGATTTATGGATGGCGGGATTTAGCTTGGGATGGAACCTATCTCTACGGTTCCTCTGACCGGAACATCTGCCAAATCGATTCGCTTGGCCACGTAGTTCGTACTTTCGCGACCAATGTCAATCCTGCCCGTTCCATAGCAGTGGATACCGCAAACGGATTGCTTTACTACAGTGACCGGATGAGTCCAATTTATGCGATTCGGTTGAGCGACGGACAACACGTAGCTCAATTGCCCAATACCGGAAACATTTACGGATTGGCGTGGTATCCTTCCGATATCGATGGTATGCGGTTGTATTCGTTCCAACGCGATGCAAACGACAACGGTGCATTTGTTGTCAAAATCGATGTCGTCACGGGAGCAACTCAAATGGTTGCAACCGTCGGTAATACCGGTGAAAAAGCCGCCGGCATTGCATTAACGCCGAGATGGAATCCAATGCTCTGGACAATGGCTTGTGTCTTGTCGACTGATGGAGGTACAGATCGGGTTGCTTTGTACGAAGTCGCTTTCAATACTGTCTGGATTCAGTATTCACCGGAAAGCGGTGAAGTCGCACCGGGCGATTCGGCTGCGATTGGTGTTCATCTCTCCAGCCGGTCAATGCCTTTAGGGACTTACCGGGTTGCCATTCGCTTAACCACGAATGCAAATTTATCGACGGTAACAATTCCGGTAACGATGGTAGTCGTGGTAAACGATGTCGAAGAACCACCAGCAGTCGTATCGCTTCCGCGAGAATTCAAGTTGGAACCTAACTATCCGAATCCGTTTAATCCCGTGACTTCGCTATCGTTTGCATTGCCTGAGCGAAGCGCTGTCCGGCTAACGATCTACAATGCATTAGGTCAGGAAGTCGCACGATTACTCGATAATCAACCGATGGCGGCGGGGAATCACATGATTCGATTCGATGCCACAAAACTGTCGGCTGGCGTTTACTGGTACCGCTTAGTGGCTGGCAACTACTCAGCTACCCGGAAGATGGTCTTTCTGAAGTAGCGACAATCAAATATTTCTACGAAAAGGGCAGACGAGAGTCTGCCCTTTTTCTTATCTGACCATCGATAACCATGTTTGCATGACGAGTGAAAAATGCTATACTATCGTATGTTAGGACAGGATGAAATGACAGAACTGGATCCCGACTCGAATAAATTACTCGCAATGCTGGATAAAGGCATCGTTGATCCTGTGGCCGTGCTGCGATTGACACGAATGGGCGGTGAGGTATTCCTCGGAAAAATGATCGACACTTACTTCAGCCATGTTCCCGGCCTTTTTGAAAAAGCGCGGTTAGCTATCATGGCGGAGGATCGCAAATCGCTTGAGTATGCCGCACATACGATGAAATCCAGTGCCGGAAACTTGGGAGCTGTCTACTTGCTCGATTCTGCCCGAATATTAGAAATGGCGTCGGAGCAGAGTTCTTTTCCGGAGATTAAAGTTGTGTTTGAAGAATTTTGTGATGAGT
>JAOTSC010000064.1 GCA_030247525.1 bacterium
ACCATCGAGATAACTGTGAAAGATCCGGCACAATGGTCCACCAAGTGGAAGATTCCGGTTCTCACACACTTTTCGGATAACGCATCGCTCAATTTTGATACCAACGTTGTGATCTTGGCAGCTACAACTGATATCGAAACCGTGTTTCAGATATTCGGTAACCGATTGCATTACACTCTCGGGGCTTAGATCGGTCAGGTAGATGGGAATTTTTTTTGCCATTTCCCTGCCGGTTATGCGGCCAACCGAATCGATCGATCCACCCATTAAGTCATTGATTGTTTCGGAATAGATGTCCAGCAGAAATGACAGCTCGGAAAACGCATTTCCGTAGTCTTCTTGCGTAAGTTTCTGTTCTGATTCGAGATTCATAGAAACCTCCCCATCCGACTGGTGAATTCTAAGTCACGGTAGAAGTTTTTTGTGACATGATATTCGAAGTGAGTAATCGCATGGGAGGGACACAAGTATGAACAGCTTAAGCAAGCGATACAGTCGGTAGCGATTTTCACACTTGCTTTCATAGTAAACTCGTCGAACGAAAAGACGTCGGTCGGACAAATATCGACGCACATTTGACACCCGCGACACGCCTTATCGTGTATCTCAACTCGCAGCATCAGCGTTCCTCCTGATTTGTCGAATTGTTTCTCCGTTGTGTCGAACTTCGATGATTAACGGCATCTGACCCGCCGCATGAGTCGCGCAGGAGAGGCATGGATCAAAACATCGAATCGAAAACTCAACCGCGTTGAGCGCTTCTTTATCGTTCTTACCGATTACATGGGATGACGCCGCCTGCATTATTCCCCGATTGATGGCGGAATAGTTCTGCTGAGTTGCAACAATCAGGTTTGCTGAGCGCACAATGCCATCTTCGTCAATCTCATAATCGTGGATTAACGTACCCCGTGGTGCTTCAACGTGACCGACGCCCCGGCTGCCACGAAACTTCACGGGGACTCGGGTTTCTCCCCATATCGCCGGGTTTGCGACTATCCGCTTTGCGTTTTCGCACGAGTAAATCAACTCGATTGCCCGGGCAAATATTTGCATCACACTACAATGGGCAGGTCGTCCAAACTCCGCTCGAAATTCGGTCAACTCGTGTTCCGCTAACGGAGTGTCAAACGAATCTGCACAGTTGATTCTCGCCAGTGTTCCGACCCGGTAAGATTGTGATATCTCGCCATTTTTGAAGTACACCGGCTTCATGTATGACCAATCCAATGCTGATTCAACGATGAAATCACTGTACTCCAGCGCAGAGAACTCACGTTTGATGTTGCCATTTTCATCAATAATCCGCAAGTTGCCATCACAGTAACTCAGTTTACCATTCTTGACTGTGCCCATATACCATGTCGGAAACGTCCAAGTTGCCAGAATTGCAGGATTCGCCTCCAACAGTTTGCGGAAAAGCGACTTGATTATTGGTAGCAATTCGCAGGCAAGCGATAACGCCTCATCGGTCCAATTAACCAAAGTTGCATGTTTCTCTTGATCGAGTTTGAAGGAAATCCCGCCAGCGACTGAAGTCACCGGATGAATTCCTCGTCCACCGATCATCTCGTTGATTCGTTGTCCGATGGTTCGCAATTGGAGCGCTTTTTTGGCAATTTCGGGAACCGCTTTGACAACCCCGACGATATTTCGGGTCGCCGGATTGGAATCGAGACCCAACACCAGATCCGGTCCTGATAAAACAAACAATGAGAGGACGTGGGAATGAATCATGTGACCCATGAAAAGCAGTTCGCGCAGTAACACCGCCGCCGGCGGTGGTACGACACCAGCGGCGGCATCCAAAGCTTTCGATGCTGCAAGGTGATGTGCCGACGGACAAACCCCGCAAATCCGCGCCGTAATCAAGGGAACCCGATCCGCTTCGACCCCGACCAGTATTCGTTCAAAACCGCGCAGTTCGTTGACCACCAAACCACCGTCGATTAGTTTTCCGTCGTCGCCGACATCAAGAAACACTTTCGCATGTCCTTCAATCCGTGTGACGGGATCAATAACAAATGTTTTGCTCACAGTCTCTCCTCTTCCACTTCGGCGATCCACTTCTTAATTAGAAAGGTCGGTTTCTGGCCAATCATCTTCGACGCCATTGCATAAGAGTAATGGGATTTCGATTGACGCTCGATCGTTTTTTGAATATCAGCCTGTGGTATCTTCGTTAATCGACTCATCCGGTCAGCTAACTCCGTTCTGATATCGCGGTTCGGTTCGGTGAGTACTTGCATGGTTGGCCCCGCGCATCCGGTACAAGTAACACCGTTGATCGGGCACGGTGCTAAACAGCGGTCTAAGGTGATTGAACCTAAGCAAAGATATCCTTGACTCAACAGGCAGGTGTCTTTGTCCGGTAGACCATCATGATTTTGTTTGATTTTGGTGGTGTCGGTTTTTTTCATCGTCCGCTCACAACTTGCACAAACGGATTCATCCTTTGCTTTGGGCGGACGACCGTTGACAAGTGCGAGTAACGCATCGAAAATAAACGCAGCGTGGGGCGGGCAGCCTGGTAAATACAAATCGACGGGAATTACTTCATCAAGCGGGGTAACCAACTTCTCAAGTTTGGAAACTCTTGACATCGGAGGGGTGTGGGTGACCGTTGTTTTATTGTCGACATAAACTGTATTGAGTATGTCTTCCCGAGAGTGAACGATGCTTGCTCCGGGGATTCCACCATACACAGCACAGGTCCCAAACGCGACAATGTTCTTGCAACTCTTTCGCATCTCGAGCGCGGCATGAAGATCGTGTTCACTGCGGATCGCACCCGACACCAAACCCAAATCTGCGGGGGGATAATCCTTGATATCCGTTAAAACGGGACAATGTTGTATCTCTACTGCCCCAAGTATATCCAGAATTTTCTCATGTGAATCGACGATTCCGACATGACAGCCGCCACAGTCACTCAACCACTCGATATTGATTGTTACTTTTCGATCGCTCATCGCGGTATCCTCCAAGAAGAGCTGATTGGGAATAAGTCTACTTTGTGTTTTCCCGGGTCTTGATAATCAACCGTTTATAGCATGCATTCTCACCGGCATGAACTATTTCCACGGTTGATTGATTGCCAGTGATTGATTCCATCGCTGCGGAAAGGAAGCCACTGGTGAGATGGCAAAGTGAACCTTTTTGGGGGTGTCCATAGCGGAAGAGCGCTTGTCGAATCATGCAATCACGGAAAACTAACATGACTTCATAGCCGTCGTCTTTGGGAATCGTCATTTCCGGCTGCGCTGAGGGTTTGAAACACTCGATGTGCCACAAGCAGTTATTGGCTACCAGCAGCTGATCAAGTTCGGCGAGGGCTTCTTGAATATTGGTGGTGTGGGCGGCGCCTTTTGAAAGACTCTTGCCGAATTTCTCGCCAGCCTTGATTGAAATGCTGGTAGAAGTTTCACCAAGAGTCTCTTCCATTCCACAAGCTAAGGCACCTAAAAAACTCATGGTCTCTTGTACTAATTCACGCTTTGCTTCAATGTTATCCATCGAGGTCACCTTTTGAAAAAGGGTTAAACAACAATGTCAACTCATTGAACAGATACAAAACTGAGATGTGAACAAACATGGCGATGGGGTATGTTTCCATGAATCGTTTGGATGAAAACACAATTGTGACGCTCTCTTTGCAGCGGAGTGTTGGTGCACACTGGGCAGGCAGAGGACTGCAAAAACTGTAGTTTCTTCACTCTCATTGATCAATATTTCCAGTCATTGCTGGTATCGCATAAAATAAGTTTACAAAGACAAAGCAAGATCGAAGCGGAGTGATTACTACATTTAATTTACAATATATTAATGAGATGTCAAACTCGTTAGATACATTTGTATGTATAGAATGTTGATTAAATTGCATTTTGTAAAGCGATTTCGTCGTGTCGTTACTCTTGTTGCGTATATATATTTTCGCTCAGTGACCTTTACTTATGTGAAAATTATTGATCACTCTTTGTTTGTTTAGCTTTCTCAATGCGTCCGATTCAACCGATCCCCCAATACAAAAACAGTGTGATGGGAAGCTAACATGCGTGTTAATCACAAAGCAATCCTGAATCGATGATTGTGGAGAAGCTTTGCAAAAATCATGTCTTATTGTTTTGACTCTTGGGGAGTTTTTGAAAATGAATGAAGTGCAATTTGCCTCTTAGAGAATTCAATTTGAGTGGACAGATGTGAGTTGCGAATAGTCGTGGACTTTCTTTCAAAATGAAATAGAGTGGTATTGTGCAATTGGCAAATATTTATAATGTTATACGAAAATATTGAGAGCTTCAAAGATTTGCCAACTGCGAAAACTACCCGACAATTGCTTGCGAAGTGATCAGATTGTTTTGGCGCGCTCACTACAAGCAATATCTTGTTGCGTTTTAACCCACCATCAATGAAATCTTTAACCTTCAATGAAAAGGATTAACCTATGGTTATCGACGATATTCCAATTCGCACCAAACTACTGGGTGTATCAATCGCAATCGCTGTCACTTCCTTGGTAATCGGTTGGTTTTTCGATTCTACCATCGAAGAAATTGTCAAGACTAATGATCGGCATATCAGTTATTTTACTCCGGTACAAAATACTCTCCACGAAATGAAAGGGTCACTAAACCTTGCAGTCTCGGCAGAATTCGGGTTGGCTGTTTACGATTTTCGAACAAGAGGCTTAACCGATGACCTCTATGTTTCAAACGCGAATGCATTGAAAACAATTGCTACCGCCAAGCAGTTCTTGGATAGTTTATTAAAGGATAATCCTACTTATCAGACTGAGTGGAGCGAGCTAACAGGGTTGTTATCGGAGTGGGAGAAAATCAACAAGGAGGCTATCGAAACTAGTAAGCAAATTGATCGTAAACTTGGCTCTAACGATAAATCGACGAATCAATCTGTCGTCGAATTGAATACAAAACTTATTGACGCAGCAGTCCGCTCTCGCTTGATTTGCAGCCAGATTAGTCCACCTTTACTTGCGCTGTTATCAGCGATTCGCGAAGAAGCGACTAAAGCGCAAGAAGATGAGAGGGCAAAGTCCAGTCGGATTTATTACATCATCATCGCTATCACTTTGATTTCATTAGTTTTCACCGTTGCAGTGGGAATCTTCTTCGGATCGAACATTGCTCGTCCGCTTGACCGAATGGTCGACATGATGCAAGAGCTTGAAAAAGGGCATTTAGGAAACCGTGTTCATGTGCCGGGTAAAGACGAAATCGGTCTAATTGGATCTTCGATCGACAACTTCGCCGAGCGGCTCGACAACGTTGTGAGTGCACTGCAAAAAGTTTCGAACGGCGATTTATCGACAAAAATAAGTCCAGCTGACGATAAAGACATTGTTGCAAACTCCTACAATGGAGTTGTCGAGAATTTAGTTAAGATAAAGCAGGAATTGGATACACTTGTCTTTCAGGCACATCAAGGTAATCTCAAAGCGCGTGGTAACGATCGTGCTTTCGATGGAGCTTATAAAGAGATTATCGTCGGATTCAACCAAGTACTGGAAACTTTCTCGCAGCCAATCGAGGAAACGCTGTCAACGCTTGAACGAATTGCCGATAAGGACCTGACAGTTCGGATCGTTCGTGATCTGAAAGGTGATTACAACCGTTTGAAAAATGCTGTTAATGAAACAGCCAACAATTTGGAACAAGGAATGAGCGCTGTTGCAGACTCGGCTGATAGGATATCCGAAGCGGCGCACGAAATCAGTCGGAGCAGTCAGGCGTTGGCACAAGGTGCTTCGGAGCAAGCGGCATCGCTGGAGGAAGTGTCGGCAACAGTGGAAGAGATTTCCGCGATGACTGAGCAGACCGCATCCAATAGCGCTGCTTCGGTTCGCACCTCGGAGGGCGCAGTACGAAATGCCGACAAGGGCAACATCGCTATGGAGAAGATGACGGCGGAAATTGGCAGAATCAAAGACTCCGCCGACCGTACCTCGAAAATCATCAAGACCATCGACGAAATCGCGTTCCAAACGAATTTATTGGCATTAAATGCTGCCGTGGAAGCGGCACGTGCCGGTGAAGCCGGAAAGGGGTTTGCCGTTGTCGCCGAGGAAGTGCGTAACCTTGCGCAACGCAGCGCCGCCGCGGCAAAATCCACTACCGAGCTCATCGACGAATCGCGAAAGAATGCCGACAGCGGTGTTGTGATTACCCGCGAAGTTGCCGACCACTTCCAGCAAATTCAGTTAGATTTGAAAGCGATTAACACCTCGTTGGATTCGATCTCGACGGCTGCCGTACAGCAATCGGAAGGATTGAAACAGGTAAACATCGCGCTTTCGCAACTCAGTTCCGTTACTCAGCAGAATGCAGCGAGCAGCGAAGAAGCGGCAAGCGCTTCCGAATCGCTCAATAGTCAATCGACTGAGATGAGCAACTTGGTGAGTGAATTTGTGCTTAACGAGCGCAGGGCAAGTGCCCAGAAGCGAATTGGCACTGGAGCGAAGCCGATGGAAGCGCTGCCGAACCGTTCTGAACGGAGACCACTGAAGGCATTACCCGAGCGGAGAAGCGGGCGAGCCGATGAGGTGATACCACTCGACATGGACGATCTTTCTGAATTCTAATCGATATTCTAATCGAAAATTATTTGGAAGTATGACGAAAAGCGGGCTTAGTCCCGCTTTTTTGTTGGTGGAGGTGTCGGTTCGGGCGGCGGTGGATCGTCAAGCAAAATGCGTTTCGCCGGCGTGTCAAGATCGTCGAACTGCTTTCGCTTACTCGCCCATAGGAAGGCGGCGACCGCGACCAATACAATCCCCAACGAGATCGGCAGCATGAGGTAAATTACTTCCAAACGAATCCCTTTCGCGTAGCGAGATATAGCGCCGTCAAACTGGAAAGCGGCATCAGGATCGCGGCGACCAACGGCGTCACATGACCCGTGATGGCTAGGGTTGCGCCTACTAAGTTGTACGCAATCGAGATCGTAAGATTCCAACGGATGCGATGCATCGCCTGTTTCGCCAATCGTAATAGCGCAGCGACTTGTCCGATCCCCGGTTCGATTAGAAAAACCCCTGCCGCTTCGCGCGAAACTTCCGCACTGCCGGCGGGACTGATGCCGACATCGGCTGCCGCTAATGCCGCCGCATCGTTCACCCCGTCGCCCACCATTGCAACCACCGCGTTTTTCGACATAACTGCTTGTACTCGCTCGAGTTTCGCTTCCGGTGAAACGCTGGCGTTGTAGTTGCCAATCGCTAATTGATCGGAAACTTTTTTTACGGCAGCAAAGCTATCGCCGGAGAGAATTTCACAAGTGATGTTTTGGCGATGAATATCTTCGATTGCTGTTTTCGCGTCGGAGCGGAGGGCGTCACCAATCGCATACAATGCAACGATTTCCTCATCCCGGCTCACCCACACTGGTGTCGCTCCCAACGCATCGAGTTCCTGCATTGCCGCATTCATCGCATCGGTGGGGTGCCTACCGCCCGCGACAAAGGGATAGGTTCCGATAACGAAGGATTGCGCGTTACTATCGGGAAATTGGACAACGCCGCGGATACCGTGTCCCGCGATTTGTTGTACCTGCGAAACTGCGAGTGTTGTCGCAGCGGTTCGTTGGAAGGCGGCGGCGAGATGGTGCGTCGAGTGCGCTTCGATTGCTGCGACTGCTTGTGTAATTTTTTCTTGGTCGGCTTGTGTAAGATCGGAAAAATAGCGTGTCGAAAGTAACCGGGTTGCCCCTTCAGTCAAGGTTCCGGTTTTATCGAGCATGACGCGGTCGATGGCAGCCAGCCGCTCGAGTATCGGCGCTCCACGGATGAATATGCCTTGTTTGGCGGCGAAACCAATCGCAGTAGCAAATGAAATGGGAACCGCTAACCCAAGCGCGCAGGGGCAAGTCACCACTAACATCGCTACGCCATACCATAACGCCTTCGTGGGATCGATTTGCCACCAGAGCACAATCGTCAGGGTCGCCAACAGAATGATACTGGAAACAAACCACCCGGCGATACGGTCGGTGATGACGGTGAAGGGGGCGCGCTTGGCAGCCGCTTCGCGCATCATCTGCGATAGCTTTCCTAACCTAGTCGCTTCCCCAATGGCAACGGCGCGCAGTTGCACCGGACGCTCGACAACGATGTTACCGGCAAAAATAACTTCTCCACGAATTACTTTCCGGGGTTTCGCTTCCCCGGTGAAAGACGCTTCGGAGATGAGTGCTTCGTCGGTAAGCAATTCACCATCGACCGGAATCGTTTCACCCGGAAGGATTTGCAGTTTGTCGCCGGTATGTACCTCAGTGAGTGGTTTATCGACTGTTCCATTATTCTCGATGCCGTGTACGATTTTCGGCATTGCCGAGAGTAAGGTCACACTCGCTTCGCTTGCCCAGCGGTTTGCCCGTGCGAGTACATATCGTCCCACTAGCAGCAGAAAAACCAACGAAGTGACGCTATCGAAATAAACTTCGCTGCGCTGTTGCCACGTTGCAATGGTACTCGCGAAAAAACTTACGAGGATACCCAGCGCAATCGGTAAATCCATCGCCGCGACTTTATTCCGCAATCCGTTCCATGCGCCGAGGTAGAACGGATAGGCGGCATAGGTAACAACCGGGAGGGCAAGTCCCAACGAGATCCACCGGAAGAGCGACGCGTACTGTGGTTCGATACCGCTGAATTCCCCAGCATACAGAGCGAAGGCGAGTAGCATGATGTTACCGGCGCCGGCGGCGGCAACACCCATTCGGATCAATAGTTTGCGGTCGGTGTCGCGGAGCGAAGTCGTCGCATTGTCGGAGAGTGGATGAGGTGGATAACCGATGCGGTCGAGGGCGTGGGCGAAGTCGCTGAGTTTCTGTGCGACCGGATCGAATACGATGAGAACAACGCTGCGTCCCAAATCCAATCGCGCCGAACGGGCATGTTCGCGTTCGAGGAGAATTTTCTCGATGAGCCAAGCGCAGGCGATGCAATGCGTCCCTTCGACATATAATTCGATTTCAAGTAATCCACCGGGTAGTTTTCGCGCTGTTTGGGATAGGAACGCGGGATCGTCGAACCCGGAATAGTCTTTCCCGGTGACTTTCGCCGGTCGTTTAACATCGTCGGATAACTCTTTTCGCAGCCGGTAGTACTCCTCCAAATCGCAGCCGTGGAGAATCCCGTAGACAGTGGCGCAACCGTTGCAACAGAATTGCTCGCTCGGCCCGGGGCGCAACAATTGCTCCGGCACTGGCGTTCCGCAGTGCGTACAAAGGGTTTCATTGACAACTTTAGGATTGGTTTCCGACATGTTTCTTTAGACAAAAAGGGTAGCCGCAGGCTTCAGCCTGCGTTTCTTAGAATTATAAATATGCGTGTGCTATTCGTCATTAACGAATTATCGTAACAAGTCTGGTAACTTGTGAGTGATGCTGATCCATGAATACAGGCTGTTATTGTATTGATAACAAAATACAAGAAGAACAGAATTATGGCAAGATAATCAGCTAAGCACCATAAGCCCATTGCAACCCGATTGTGAGATAGGGTTATATATTTTGACAAATGGGGTTACTTTTTCCAGTTGGGTTTGAATAGAATCGTTCCGTTGGTAACATCGTACCCGATTCCCTTGAGAACAGGGAGGGTTTCAGTCGTGGTTTGGATACGTTGCGAATTATTCGCGAGCGTTTTTTCTGGATAGTTGTCTTTCCCGGCAAGGTCGAGGAAAACCGCCGCCGACAGCATAAACGCCCGCACGCCGATTTTCGAGTCGTTGTGCGATTCGCCGAGATTGCATCCTTCCCGATGGGTATCATCCCCGTCGCCATCGACGAATAGTGCGACGCTGCTATTTAAGGAACGCCCAACCGCATTCGCTTTCGCGTTATACTCATCGTTTCCGGTGGAGTCATAAAACACCGAAGCTGAGAAATCGTGCGCCGCGCCGATGCCCATCGTCATCACCGATTCGTAGCGGTCGTTGCCCGCCCCTTCGGATAAATAGCTGATGCCGAAATGAGCCGTTGCCGATTGCGAGTACCAGACGCCGCGATAGTTGTCGTCGCCGGAGCGGTCGTCTAAGATACCGATCCCGTACCAATACCCTACTGCTTGGACAAAAACGCCACCGAAATAGGTATCATTCCCATTCCCGTCGAGCAACATTCCGACCCCGCCGCCGAGTGATCTCCCATCGACGTAATCGCGGCGGAAACCGTAGCCCGCCCCTTGCGACATATTCGCATTATGTTGGTTCGATTGCGGACTCGGGAAGCGGATATCGGTATCGTTGGCGGTATAGGAATCGTTTCCGGTATTGTCCAGTAGAACGCCCACCCCGCGCGGCAAGCCGCAGCCTTGGCTGTTCAAATAGCTATGGTACTGGTCGTTGCCGGCGATATCGTTCAAGACGCCGACACCATAAAGACCGAAGCCTTGGGCACTACCATTCGCGGAATATTGGTCGTCACCGGCACGGTCGAGCAAAATTCCGAAACCGCCGACGCCGGCTCCTTGGGCATAGAATCCGCTTGATTGATAACTGTCGTTGCCTGCCTGATCGATCAGAAAGCCCCAGCCGAGGATGCCGACCCCGAAAGCCGGAAGATTCATCCCAGCGAGATATTCATCGTTACCAGCGCCATCGATCAAGATGCCGAGTGGTGCGCTGATGCTACTGGACGCACCGCCGGAGGAGTATTTATCATCTCCACTGCCGTCAAAAATCAATAGATAGGAATCGCGGGGGTACGTATCGTTACCACTCCCATTCAGGAAAATTTTTCCGTAACGGGTATTGCACACAAACTGGAATTTATCCTGAGATGGGTTAACCGTCAGGGAATCGATAACCCGGTCGATCACGGAAGTCAGGTCGTCGGCGGCTGCTGATAATGGATTCCAATCGACTTGATTCAATGCATCGAATTGCGAATAAAATGCTTTCCACTCTTCCGCTTCGCTGCGTGGCGGCGGCGTCGAAACGGTATCATCGGATGCGCGCTCCAACGGCTCGCTTAATGCTTTGTACAAGGCTTCCCGTTGTTCTTGTGATAAAGTGCGCATTGCAAGCTCGCGTTTTGCGAAGGCGTCGTGAGCAGCAAACAGAATCGCCGCCGCCGCTTGTTGTATCGCTGGCGGGATGGGTTCGAGGGAGGGAACAGTCGCGGTAGCATCGAGTTGCAGTATTGCCCGATGCAACGCATTGGGTTCGCTCGCCCGCGTAAAATACTTGTCCGACGGTGTCGGCGGGATGAGATCGCGCCGCGTCGCAATGCCGGCGATGGTTGACGCGATAGCTGTGAGGTTGTGGAGTTTCCCATCGCTACTGTAAAAACCGTTGCGATAGAATTGCTCCCAGAACGGAATGCGAGTCGGTTCGAGGAACCATTGGTTGAATACGGGGAGTACTCCCACCGTACCGGCGCGATGTTGCCAGAAGAGGGGATCGACCCGGAACTCATTGCGGGTTAACTCGATCTTTGCAAGCGCTTCATCCAGTGCGTCGGGGGGAGTGGCGAGGCAAATACTTGTGAGTGTGAGAAGTGTAAGAATTACCTGAATGCGCATGTGAAAACCTGTCTGTAGTCAATGTTAATATCGAGGTTAGAGCACGGATTCCTTACGAATTGAATAGCGGTAGAATAATCTCGCGAATTGAGCGGCATGTTTCAAATGCTTCTGTAGCATCATCTTCGTTCGCCTCCTCATACGGATAACGGTAATTAACAGCTCCTAAACTTAATCGAGTTAATCGGTGCTCATTTATTCGTATATCTGGGTAGAATTCTATCATGATGCGATAGAGTTCTAACAAATCGTGGATTTTAGGTGGGGTTTGAGAATTATGAATTAACAATGCTTTGAAAAGTTTCTCGACACATTGTTGGCTATGAAAAAAAACGCTGTCATAATTTGGATTTTCGATTACCGCTAACTCGCGCTTCGCTGTATTGTAGTCGCCGTCTGCTTTAGACAGCCAACGCAGTAAAGTTTCGTTCATACAGCACAATCCCTTCCCGTTCGGCGGAAACAACGATTGGGTCAAATTCTTGCAGTCGCATCCGATAATCGGCAGGACGGATCACAAGAATATCCATCGCAAACTGAATTTGAAGGGAGGATCGGATTTCAGCGGCTTTCCGATACGACTTCCCGTCATACTCCATAACGATGAGCAAGTCGACATCCGAATCCGGTTGTGCCGTTCCGGTAGCACGCGACCCAAACAGCACTATCCGTTCCGGTGAGAACCGGGCGGCAATTTCGGCGGCGACTTTACGGATCGATTCGATATTGATTGTATCGCTCATACTGGCAAACTAACGCTCCATTCCGTGCGAGTCAATAACGTTTCCCCATTTCCCGAAAAATGTAATTCCTACTGCTTTTCGTTGGATAGCTCTAAACGACCCCTTATTTTGTAGCGAACTAATAACTGCTTAGCAACCACAGGAGTTTCCGATGGAACGAGTGAAGTTGCAGTCCCCCGATTTTCGCTTTTTACTGATTTGTCTACTTGTCCTTGCCGGTTCCATTGCAATCGGCTGGCAGTACTTCCACAAAGCCTTTCCAGAATCGACCATCGACTTTAAGCTCGACCGTACTGCGGCAGGCGCAGTCGCCGAGCAATTCCTCGCGCAGACGGTTGGCGCCCCACCTGCCGATTACAAGCACGTCAGCCGGTTCGGTTACAGTGGCGGCGCGAAGGCGTACCTCGAGAAAGAGTTGGGCGTCGAAGCTGCGAGCAAATACTTGGGACACCCCATCAAGCTTTGGTATTGGCAGCACCGCTGGTTCAAACCGAGTACGAAAGAGGAGTTCAAAGTCTTCGTTTCCCCAGAAGGGGAAATCGTCTGGTTCGACCACGACATCGAGGAGACGAAAGCTGGCGCATCCCTACCAGAAGACTCTGCTCGAGTTCTTGCCGAGCAATTCTTAATGAACCGGATGGGACTATCGCTCGCATCGCTCGAACCGACCATGGCGAACAAAACCGGTCGACCGAATCGCGACGATTGGAATTTCGAGTGGAAAGCGAAAGGGATCGAACCGGTCAAAGAGTCGAGTTACCGCTATCTGGTCACGATCCAAGGCGACCGGGTCGACGGCTACCGCGAGTATCTCTGGGTACCGCAGAAGTGGTACGCGTCCTATGAAAAATTGCGCAGCTACAATGAAATGGCGTCGCAATTCGCTTCCATCGGATTAATCCTGACTGTGATTGCGATGGTCATCGTCTTCTTCATGAATGTCCGAAAAAAGAACATTCCGTGGCGGTTAGCGTCGATCTTCGGCGGCATCACCTTCGTTCTATTACTACTCAACGTACTGAATGAGTTTCCGCTTACACTGTATGGATTCAAAACCGCGTCCTCTTGGTCGGGAGAAATCACGCGCGGATTGTTACTCGATATTAGCGGCGCTTTGGTGCAAGCGCTCTTCATTTTCCTGCTCACGGCTTGGGCGGAACCGATTTACCGCGAACGCTATGGCGACAAATTCTCCATCGGGAAGATGTTTACTTTTTCCGCACTTCAAACGAAGACCGGCTTCAAAGGGGTATTTCTCGGAATCACGTTAACCGCCTTTTTCTTTGCGTATCAGGTGGTATTTTATCTCACCGCGCAACATTACGGCGCGTGGAGTCCCTCCGATGTCCCCTACGATAATTTGCTCAATACTGCGATGCCGTGGCTTGCGGTCTTGTTCATTGGATTCTTCCCAGCGGTCAGCGAAGAATTCATGAGTCGTGTCTTTTCGATTCCGCTCTTGCAAAAACTCTTCAAGAACAAATTCACTTGGATAGCGGTCATAATTCCTGCCTTCATTTGGGGGTTTGGTCATTCGTCGTATCCGAATCAGCCGTTTTATATCCGCGGTCTCGAAGTTGGCATAGCGGGCGTGATCATCGGCTACATCATGCTCAAGTGGGGCATTCTCCCGGCGTTGGTTTGGCACTACACCGTCGATGCGATGTATACCGCCTTTCTGATGTTCCGTAGCGATAATTGGTACTTCGTTTTGACGGCTTATGTTGCAACCGGACTGCTGGTGATACCGCTCATCGTCGCATTGGTGCTCTATTTCCGGAAAGGGGGATTCCTACCGGAAGTTGGACTCACCAACGCTGAGTTTACTTTACCAACAAAACCGGAACCAGAACCTGTTGCCATCGAAGTTGAACCGACTCCCGAAACGGTACCGGAGACAATCGCAATACCCGACACTGCTCCGGCAGCGGCAATAACAAAAATCAATCGACCGTTGGCAATTGTCTTGCTTGTCATTGGAGTGATCGCCGCCATCGTGCCGGCAACAAAATTGGGCGACTTCATTGCGTTTCCGATTCCGAAACAAATCGCGATACAGAATGCTATCGATACGTTACGGAGCAGCGGTTGGGCGAATCCCGATACATTAGAATACGCGATCTTTGTGCAATCCGGGAACGATAGAATCGAAGCCGATCATGAAACGAAATATTATTTATCGCAGTGGCGCTCACTGACGAAAACGAACGAGTGGTTCGATGAAAATAGTTTTGTTTCGAGTTGGATGGTTCGGTTTTGGAAACCAGAGAACCGGCTGCGCTTTACGGTGGTAATCGATGCTCGCAGTGGCGCTGTGCAATCGATGCGGTCGTTCCTACCTGAAGAGTTGGTTGGCGATTCACTTTCGAAGGATTCCGCGCGCGCGATTGTGGAGACCACGCTGATCAAACGTGGGGTCAATCTCACCGAATTTGAGTTGAAAGATTATTCCCTCGATAAGCGCCCGCACCGGCTCGATCACTACTTCTATTACGAAGCGAAACCTGACGATCCACGTCATGTTGGCGAAGCGAAGTACCGGCGGTTTGCGGTCGTTGAAGGAAATTACGTCACAGTTAGTACGCGCGCATTCCACAAGCTACCGGAAAAGTGGCAACGTGCGCGCGATGGTTCGACGGTTTTCCGTACCGTAGCCCACAGCATCAAAGGGGTACTCATCGGAGCGTTAGCAATCTGGCTGGCGATTCTCCTCATCCTGAAAGCGCGCAAAGGGGAAGTGCCGTGGCGAACGGCGTTCCAGCTCGCGCTGCTTCCCGGCGCACTCTTTCTCATCGGACAATTGAATCTCTTCCACACGATGAAGAGCGCTTACTTCATGAACATTGCAACGCCGTGGGCAGTATTCAAAATGTCGATTGTTATCGCTTGGCTGCTCAGTTCCATCGCGGTGTATTTCCTCTTTGTGTTGGCGATTGGATTTCTGCTCTCGCACTATCCGAATGCCATGACGCAAATACAAGGAATTGTGAAACGTCGCAATGCCGTGAATGCGCTATTGGCAGCTCTTGCCGCAGTTGGAGCGTTTTTGTTGCTGAGCGCCATCAAAGCGTGGCTCAACGCTTGGCAGCCGGCATGGATTGCATTCACCGGGTGGGGAATTCCCGATTTGCTGGAAGTACCGTTACCAATAACCGGCATGTTGTCGGAGTGGATTACCAAAGTATTTGCAATGCTCGCGATGATTGGATTTCTCGCGCACCTCTGGCAACATATTCTGCATAAGAGTTGGCAGCGCCGTTTCTTACTACTCTTCCTGTTGCTCATCATTCCCGCGCAGGCAGTCGATGGCGGAGAAATGCTGCTTGTTTTGATGAAACAAGCGCTCCTCATTGCTATCGTTTACTTGCTGTTCTCGAAAGTGTTTGCCGGGAATTATCTCGCAATCCTTGTCGCGGCAATCACACTTCCTGCACTCCGGTTGGGTGCCGATGCATTTTCGTATGGCAATATGAATGTATCGGTACAGGCGGCAATCTTCCTGCTCATTACAGTGGGTGGAACGATTGTGTGGTTATACTTGGGAAAGCAGCAGGTGAAGTCGTAGAAATATTTCTTAATCGTTTTCATCGTGTAACGCTGCGAGCAGCGATAACAAGCCTGCTCGTAGCATCACACGAATTTACGAATATTAATATTTCCTTTTGTTCGCAAAGTTACATTCACCGGAACGTACAATGATCGTCCAGCTAACAACATGCAAGCGTATTTTCGCGGTTGTTCTTCTACTTATTCTTAGTTCGGTGTCATTTTCGCAGATCTACACCGTCCACCAAATCCAATACAATCCATCCAACCCCGGTGGACCATCGCCCTATGTCTATCAACATTTACGAATCGCGGCAATCGTAACGGGTGTCGGAGTCAACACCGGTGCCGGTGGTACGAGGAGCTTCTTTGTACAGGATCGCGATACGACCGGGTATCACGGCTTATTAACCCGTACGACGAGAGAGCTCACTTTCAACGAGGGTGATAGCGTTTTCCTCACTGGAACAGTTGTTGAATGGAATGGGCAGACCCAACTTAATATTTTTACAACTGACACAATAATGGCGTTGCAACTTGATGTATGGGAACCTCTTCCCGCGAACGTAACCGTTTCGTCGATTGCAGTAGCATTCACCGCCGAACCATTCGAAGGCATGTTAGTTAAAGTATCAAATGTTCGAGTAACCGCTGTCGCTACCGATGGTGTTACCATCAGCGATGGCACTTCTTCGATTAACGTAAAAGGATTTGGGGTAGGCGGTCGGTGGAATCTGCCGCTCATGGTAGGGGATTCGTTGCAATCGATCACCGGAAATCTTCGCCAAATGACTCCTACGACATATCAGTTGGAACCCCGTTCGGACATCGATTTTGAGTCCTATGGGAACAATGCTCCCATTATATCTAACGTGTCGAATTCACCTTTCACTCCTACTCCGAGTGATTCCGTATTCTTCCGGGCAACCGTTACTGATATCGAAACCGCAGTCAGCGCCGTTTGGCTGACTTTTCGGTTGAACTCTTCCTTATCCTACGATTCCCTTCCAATGACAAGCGGCGATAATCGTTCCTATTCGGTAGTCGCCGGGCCATTTCCTCCGAGCCAATCGCAAGTAAGTAATACGATTCGTTACATCGTTCATGCCCGCGATTCGGAGGGAGCAGTTGCGGCATTCAATGAGCGTTCGTTTACCGTTGCGATAACGAACTCCGAGAAATATCAACGGATCATTGCTTATCCCGATTCTTTCCTCTATAGAACGATTTCGTTGGAAGGACAATTAGTTTACGTTGCGGGTCGTCCAACTTCATCCGGCAGTCACCGAACCGATGCCTATCTCGTCGATACCACTACTTGTATCGGTTTGTACATCAGCGAAAGGGATGCACCAGAAACATTTTTCGGGATGGTGCGGGGAGCCTATGTCCGAATGAATGCATCTGTAACAACGTATAATGGATATTTAGAAATAAACGGTTCAAATACTTTTACAGTATTGGACACCCTTCCCCTTCCGCGTCCCATACCAATCCAAACCGGCGATACAACCGCGCAAAGACACTTATACCAAACTGGGAACCCACTGTATTACACATCAGGAAGTTGGATACAAACAACAGGTACGATTGTATCGGTAGATTCCGGTGTGGGCGGTGGAACCAATATTTTACTCGACGACAGCACCGGCTCGCTATTACTGCGAGTATGGAATTACACCGGTTTAACGCGTGTGCTTACCGCCAGCGGTGATTCTATTCCATTAACCGAATTGGTAGGTAGAACCTACACAATACGAGGGGTCGCTGCGGTCTATAATTCCGATTTCCACTTGCTTGCTGGATACGTCGAAGATTTTATCGAACAGGGTTCATCAGCGCCAGAGCAAGAAATAACTTTCCTTCCGCAAACACTGACAATCGAAAAAATCTATCCAAATCCTTTGAATGCTGCGGTCTCCATCGCGTACTCCTTGTCGCGACCGGAGAACGTTACCATTACAATATTCGATGTATCGGGAAGAGAGATTGAGTCATTCGTACGCAATCACCCAACTGCCGGTTTGTTTTACTTCCATTGGAATGCAAGCACATTGCCTTCGGGCAGCTATCTTTGTCGAATGCAAACCGCCAACAGCTCGATATCACGCCGGATCACGATTGTAAAGTAATTGTGCTTTCGCACGATATCGTAAAATGAAAAACGGGAGGATCATTCCTCCCGTTTTCTTCTTGTTCTATTAATTATGAGACTCAATGTGACTCAACCCGAAATCAACCGACGATTCCAGCGTGAATTTGCACTTTGCTTACCACTGCTATGGTTTTCCTGCAACGTAAAGTCATCGACGATTTCTCGTAAGGAATGTGCCTGCTCGTTTAACGACTCCGCGGCTGCCGCCGATTCCTCACTCGAGGCAGCACTTTGCTGGGTTACCGCATTCAATTGAGACACCGCGATATTCACTTGATCGATGCCGGTGCTTTGATCGCGGGAGGCGTTCGCAACGCCTTCTATCAATGAATTGATATTCTTAATGTTACTCAGAATTTTCTCAAAATGGTGAGTAACCTCGCTCATTGCACGAACGCCTTGGTCGACATTTCTGATCGATTCGTCAATCAACTCAGAAGTAGATTTTGCTGCCGTGGCGCTGCGTTTGGCAAGATTGCGTACCTCTTCAGCGACCACTGCAAATCCTTTTCCAGCTTCACCGGCACGGGCAGCTTCTACGGCAGCATTAAGTGCAAGTAAATTGGTCTGAAATGCAATTTCGTCAATC
>JAOTSC010000065.1 GCA_030247525.1 bacterium
TGGCTTTTCAGTTGGATGTCCGCACAAACAGCATTGCGCGAAGTAGTCGTCAAGATCATGAAGATTCTTCCCGCGGCGATTCAACAAAAAGCGGCTCGCGATGCATTAATGTTGCTTGATCCCGGCGGAGCGATGGCGCTCGCGCTAACTCATCCCTTGCTTACGGTGCCAATTTTACTATGGGCGATTCTGATACCCGTGCGCCATCTCGCCGGCGAACAGGAGCGGGGATTGCTCGATGTCATTCTTGCAAAACCGTTTACTCGATTACAATGGATTGCAGCATTAGTACTGTGGCAAGTCGGTGGATTACTAGTTTTATCACTTGCGGTGGGGGCATCCTTTGCGCGGGCGATTGGGCATTTTCCACCCTTGGAAAATGTAAATGGATGGAGTTTGCTTTACATGACCTTAGCCCAAGCGGCGTGGGGATTTGCTATCGGCGGCTTTACCGCGATTATTGCCGCCCGTTGGGGACGGTTTCGATTGACTCTGGGAGTTGCAATTGCCTTTGTGTTAACGAATTTACTTTGGGAAGTCATCTGCCGCACAATTGGTACTCTGAAACCCTATATTGTATTGTCGTTATGGCATTGGTCGGAGCCCCGTTCGCTGTATCTGGTGCGGGAATCCACCGTAATAAATTGGTTGGTTTTACTGGGTTTCGGTCTTGTTTCCTGGTTGGTTGCCTTGCGAATTTTCCAGCGTCACGACTTAGGGGCGAAGTAACCAAACCCATTAGATATAAATAGAATCGACCATCGGTTCTCGGAACCGTTCGTTTTGAACTGCAGGAGTTAACATGCCTTCGCGCGGATTATACAATTGGTTGCACGAGAATTACGACCGGCTCATCCAATGGCCGGATCGTTTGCAACGTGAGTTACCTGGTCTCATGCTTTGGTTACCCGAGCCCGAAGCCGGGGCGGTGCTCGACCTTGGCTGCGGAACCGGCGGACACATGGCGGCATTACTTGAGCGTGGTTACAAAGTGCATGGCATTGACCTGTCGGAAAAGTTGATCCAAGTCGCTAAAGAGAAGTTATCATCATGGAATCCACCCCTTGAAGTAGGGGATATTGTTGATGGGGTTCCCAAGAATTGGAAGAAGTTTTCGGTGCAACTCTGCTTGGGAAATACCCTTTCACACCTATCGGCGCAACAAGCGATTACATTCGCCCAAAACTCCTACCAGCGTGCCAAAGAAGACGGTATACTGATTATTGAAAACCGCAACTGGGATCGTTTGCTGACAGTGAAAGAGCGCCTGTTGAAACCGGTGCAAACCGACGACTCGATATACATCCGGATGCTCGACTACCCACCGATCGATGGCAACCCGGTTGTGATGACGGTTGCCCTTTGGCAAAAAGGGAAGTGGCAGACGTCGAGTGTTGACCTGTGGCCCCATCGGGCGAAAGAGCTGAATACAATCTTCCAGAACGCAGGGTGGACGTTAGACCGCGCCTGTGCAAATCTATTGGGACAACCGTTTGATGGAGCTACGGCCACTGATTGGGTTGCGATTTGGAGGCGGGCATGATCCAACCCGATCCAATAAGTGCGAAGTTTGGTTCTCCAGCTCGGGTATCTGCAGCAAAAATGGTTTTGGGCGCGTATCATTTTGAAGCACTGCTGTTTCCGGTCTATTCAATGGAAGAAGTAAACGAAGTTCGCAAACGAACGGAAGCCCAATTCAGTAAAGCCGATGCAGTTCCTTATGTGTATGCACTGCCGCCATGCGATCGACCATTAGCGCGGTTTGGTGATCACCGCGAGGTGCCGCAAACTGCTTCAAAAGCAATGTTGCAGGAAATCGAAAAGGCGAAGATTTTGAATGTTCTAATCATAGCTGCGCGATTTGGCAGCGGTTCGCCGCGACCGAATCTCTTATTACAAGCTTATGCGAAATTAGCGCAGGACGCGATTGCAACTGCCGGACGGGCACCCCTGACTCGTCGGCACGATTAGCGTAAGTTACTTAATACTCAAGTTCGAGAAAGTGACGAAGATATGATTACTGAGCAACAGTTAATCGAAGTACCTAAGGTATTGGTTGGATAGTGTTTCGGATGAATATTTCTCCCCGGATGTTTGTAGCTCTCCTTGTTTGTTTTATATGCTATAGTTTTGCGTTAGCCATAAATACCCCTCCAATACGAATCGATGGAATACAAATTGTCGGTAATGACATAACGAAAGACGATGTAATCCTCCGTGAAATAATGATTCTTCCCGGTTCATGGGTTGATTCCGCCGACATTGTGGAAGCAGAACTCCGTATCACGAACTTGAATTTATTCCATCGGGTCGAATGTTTTCCCATCATCCGCAACGACAGTACGATTTTAGCAATCGCTGTAACTGAGAAGTGGTATATTTTCCCGCTTCCCTATGCAAATTGGGTCGGTCCCAATCCCGGCGATTTTGAATATGGATTTCGATATGCACAAGACAATTTCCGTGGTTGGAACCGGTTCTTAGTAGCAACTGCATGGAGTGGCAGCCGTACCGGTATCCAAGGAATGATTTACGACCCCTGGATTCGCGGAACACCAGGATTAGGTGCCTTGGCACAAATTCAATACGAAGAATGGAAAGAAGAGGTTGACGGAGAGCCAGTGGAAGATCGTCGGCGACTCATGACGATATTAGGTATTTTCAAACGGTTTGGCACAGAGATCACACTTCGAACATTTGTCGGTGGGCATCGCTGGCTTCTGGATTCATCCGATGCAATAACGAGAAATGGAAACGATCATTGGTATACATCTCGTTTTGAGTATCAGCGTGACCGAAGGGATTTGATCGAGTTACCCCATCGCGGTGACTATATCCTTTTATGGTTTGAGATGAACCGGTCAGCGGATGTATGGATAAACCGTTATGTAACAGGAGTCGATGCCAGGCAGTACTTGCCGTTGGCGAAACGTTGGACATTATCGGCGGGGATAATCGCGATTGGATCCGATGGACTCGATCCAGAATACATGAGATTGCGGTTAGGGAACACAATTCCCATGCGGGGATATCGCGATTTAAGTATTCCCGGGGGATTTATTGCTAAGGGGGGTATGGATCTTCGTTGGAATGTACTGCCGATTCATTATTACACTTGGCGGACGGCTCCCAAGTGGTTGGCGAAGCATACCCGGAACTGGAAGTATGGCGCGTCGGTTTCACTCTTTCAGGAGATAGGGCAATCGTGGGAAAAGAATGCTCCGTTACAATCGCGCCGACTCTTGAACGGATATGGCGCTGCAGTTTCGTTTTCGTTACCCTATGTCAATGTATTACGTTTCGATCTTGGCTTTAATCCCGAAGATGGATTCTCCGAACCAGCATTTCGGGCGTGGTTAACTGCTGCATATTAGTAATCCTTTGGAATGCTAATGAAAATCATTATTACTCATTGAGTTATATAGCAATATGGAGTAACCGTTGGAAGTTGTATCGTTTCTCATCGATTTTGTGTTACATCTCGACAAACACTTAGTGGAAATCATTTCCGAGTATGGAACTTGGACTTATGCCATTCTATTTCTCGTCATCTTCTGTGAAACCGGATTGGTTGTGACACCTTTTCTACCGGGCGATTCATTGTTGTTCGTTGCGGGTGCGCTTGCCGCCGCCGGTTCATTCGATGTATTTCTGCTTTTCGGTTTATTGTTTGCCGCAGCAGTGCTTGGTGATAATACCAATTATGCGATTGGAAACTATCTCGGACCAAAAGTCTTTTCAAAAACCAACAGCAAAATATTTCGAAAAGAGTATCTTGACAAAACCCATAAATTTTTCGAGAAGTATGGTGTGAAAACAATTATCATCGCCCGGTTTGTTCCCATCGTTCGAACTTTTACCCCGTTCATTGCTGGGGTGGGGAAAATGTCGTATTGGAAATTTCTCAGTTTCGATCTGGTGGGGGGATTGATATGGATTGGCTCGCTGGTGTTTGCCGGCTTCTTCTTCGGAAACATCCCATTCATCAAAAATAACCTATCGTTTGTAATCATTGCGATTATTTTACTATCGGTTCTGCCGGCAATCATTGAAGTCATTCGCGAGAAAAGGAAAACCCGATGATTCGAGCTTTAGGAATACTTCTCCTCGCTATCGGAGGAATCGTTTGCGCGGCAACGCCCAATCCTCCGGTTGTTGCTCATTCGATGCATTTAACATTGCATACCGACACTCACATCTTGGTTGGAATCGATACGATTCGTGTTAAAGAAGGAAGTGTCGATTTTCTGCTGTCGAAAAGCTGCGAGGTCTTTGCGAATCAAATAGTCGGAAAGAAGCTTGTCCCGTTGCCGGTTGTGCCGGCTTTGGAGAAAATGAAGCCGGAATCCGACGATGAGAAGCAATGGCTCGAAGATGCCCAGCTGTTTCGGGTCGAAGGCGACCAGACAGTTGTGGTAACATGGCGCGGCACTTTCAACGACTCTTCCTCCAATACGCTGTTTTCGCGGGAACAGGTAGCCGATGTACCCAATGGTGTGATAAGCAAGACTGGAGTCTTTCTCTCTACATCAGCGTTGTATTATCCATATACCCCGGAAAGTATTCAAGAGTTTACTGTAACGATAACGACCCCACCGGGTTGGACTCCGGTTACAACCGGTCTCCGGAAGAAAATGGGGCTTGCTTCTGAGAAGTATGTCCAATGGTCGTTCGGCGGCCCATGGCAAATCGATGCATTAACAGTCGCTGCGGGTGAATTTGTTGTCCGTCAGACCGACACCCTTGGTATCGTTGTGGAAACCTGTTTCTCACCTGCCCGCGATTCGTTATCGGCAACGTATCTCAGCGCAGTGAAAAAGTATCTTGCTCGTTACTCGAATCAATTCGGTACTTATCCTTGGCCGTCGTTTTCGGTGGTGGAGGCGTTCTTCCCCGCCGGGTATGGGTTACCGGGTTTTACATTTCTCGGTTCGGAGGTCATCGCACTTCCCTTTATCGTCTCGACATCGCTTGGGCATGAAGTGTTGCACAATTGGTGGGGAAACGGCGTGTATGTCCCGAGTAACGGCGGAAATTGGTGTGAAGGATTGACCACTTACGGGGCCGACTGGGCTTACAAAGCCGACAAAAGCGAAAAGGATGCCGCTGAATATCGCCGGGGATTGATCAAGGATTTTGCCAGTTACGTGAACGATGGCAACGATTTTGCCTTGCGGAATTTCACTTCGCGCTCCAGTGGCGCAACCCGTGCTGTCGGTTACGGAAAATGCGCTTTTCTCTTCCATTCGTTAGAGCGGGAAATCGGGAAAGATGCGTTTCTAAGCGGTCTCCAATTATTCTTTAACCAGAACAAGTACCGTTACGCCGGATGGCAGGAAATGGAGCAATGTTTTGCCCAAACCAGTAACCGGGATCTGAAAGCATTTTTTAGCGAATGGCTGGATAAAACTGGCGCTCCGGTAGTGACCTCCGCCGATCCAGAATTTAATGTTTGGCGGCAACCACTGCCCGGCGAAATTCCCCCATCGCTTTCAGATTTGTATGGGGCGAATCGAGTGCTTTGTATCCAACCATCAACTGGTAATGCATCACTCGATTCTGCATTCCGGAAATTAGCCGAGGCAATGTTTGATACGACGTTACGATGGATTGAAAAGCGACCGGATGATGATGGGAAACAACCCTATGTCATTCTCGGAATGAACATTCCGGAATCGTCTCGAGCGCCTGCCGCCGGGAACTCGGCTGCGTATGTTCGCGGTACTTCCGAGGGCAGATTAATCGGTTGTTTCACTGCTTCTGACGAAAAAGGAGTTGCTTTTTTAATTCGGAAAGCGCCGCATTATGGGAAGTACACCTACATCGAATTCGATCCCAGTGGTAAGAACATCATCAAGGAAATGAAATAGTCTACGAGGGCGCTGCGAAGCGCCCTTTTCTTTACCAATATCTTGCTAACACAATAGAGACATCGTTCTGCATATACTTGCCACGTGGCGAGCGGCTGACATACAGCATGGAAGCTTTGCCATAACAGCGCCAACCGTTACCGGGAATCCGTTCGATGGCAGCAATCGGCCCGATCCCGGCGACATCGGTTTCGGCGATGCGGGTCGATCCTCCAGCGCGCTGTTCAAAGCGAAACGGTGACCGCCGATAGGCAGTGATACCGGATTCGATAATCGTATGATGAATCGGAAACCGGTACCGCATACTTCCGACAAACGTATGAATTTCTTCCGATACCGATTGTTCGTAACGTTCGCGATTGAAGTAACCGCGATCCTCGAAATCTGCCCGCAAGTGCCAGAGTAATACTCCAATCCCGATAAAAAGTGAGAGCGAATCGACGAACGTTAACCTCCGCGAGAGCACGTCGCGTAACGGTTGATTCACCAACTTGAAATCGTACAGGACATAGGTTGCCGCAACTTCGGTTCGAAACTTATGCGTGTTTGCAAACCAAGTCTGGCTTATGTCCGAACCGATTTGATAGGTACGAGTGGCGCGGTTTGTGGAAGATTGATACTTCGACAAATACTTGTTATTGAGGTTTAATACCGATACATCGCCGGACCAGCGTACTCCCGACGCCACCATTTTTTTTGCAGCAGTAACAATGCGCCAACGATACTCGTCGCGGTCATTGTAGTCGAGTGAATCGGGGGTATCAGTACGGGTAGCATTTGCTTGTAACAAAATTGTCAAACTATCGAACGAGGCATTTCCCACCCCGCCGAAAATGTCAAATCCCTCGCTTCGGTCGTATTGAACCAATTGTCCACTGCGGGATGATTGGTAACCGAACCGGTAGGCAATGTTAGTTTCGGCAGCGTTTTTGCGAAAGCTCCAAGCAATCTGATTTTCGTCACGCAGGTGTGAGAAAGAAGGTAATGTCTCCCCTTGACGAACCCGAGCGCCATCGATATCGGCAGTCAATCGCCATTCCCCGTTTTTTGCGGGAAACCGCACGCCAATTCGACTATTGCCCTGCCATTCGTTTCTGCGATACGAAGCGTCGCCGGGAATATCGCGCAGGATTCGTTGTACTCTCCCCTCCCATAATAATTCTGTTTCATCGCTCGCATAAAACCGGTTTATAAGAAAACCGAGATTGCCTAATGCATCCTCACGGGGACTTAACCAAGCGTGACGGTAGTCAGTGGTTGCTTGGATGCGCCAGTCTGACCACTGCACCGAATCGATTAGAAAGCGCCATTCAGTTGCTGGACCAAATCCGGCATCGCCCTGATCTTCATCGTATGCGATACCGATGTTTGCATTGGTAACGATGGTTTTGTTGCTGTGTGTTACGCCGCCAAGGAGACGTCCCCGCTCTTGAATAAGTTCCTGACCGGTTACCATTTGGTTGGTTGGTCGAATTGAGTAATCCCGAGTTATGATACCTGCAGTACCTAACTCGGCTGGTTTACCGATTTGGCGGTCGCGAAATCCCTCGGCATCGGTCAAACCCGTAATGCTCCAGTTATCGCTTACTTGCCAGTCGTAACGGAAATTTAGTTTTAGGTTTTCTTTGAAATGAGGTTCAAATCCGCTTACGGTACGACTTAAAACGCTCGATTGAATATCGAGCATTCCAGTTTCGCGGGGAGCAAAAAATTGCCGGTGAAGTCCAAATAATCCCGATCGCTCGTTGACCGCTTCGCGATAACCAAATCCAACCGAATCCTGCGAAAAGTCAATCGGAGCCTGCGCCTCAACAGTTCCACACCAGCCGAGGGCAAGGGAGACGATGAGCCGGTTGATGCGTGTCCATTTCCGTAGGTTATGAATCATCGCCTTTTGATTGAACGACACCAAAACTAAAGAGCAGTTTCAATCCCTCTTCCACACTCATTTGTGCCGGTATCAGTACATCGCGCGCATAATACATTAACAGTCCAGTGGTTGGCGGAGCGAAGGGAACATACACCGATGTCATCTGTTTGTTTTCAAAGCCGGGAAACTTGTAGGTAGATTCCCCAATTACGAAACCAATAGTGTAACCCCCTTCATAAGGCGCCCACACCACTTCACGAAAGAATTGCTCCTGACCGCCGAAAACCGCGCGTGACAAGGGTTGTATTGTAGAATAAATCGTGCGGATTATAGGAAGCTTTTCAAACCATTCGTTGGTTTGGGAGAAAAACTTCTTTCCGATGTAAAACCGGGCAACCCAACCAATCAAGAGGAGAACAAGAAACAAAGCAATTAAACCAGGTCCGTAGAGCAGTTGATCGGGAGGGATTTCTACCCCGAAGTGAATAAGCGCCCACCGCACTGGCTCGGCAAGCAGCCCATCGAGGAATTGTAACAGTTTTAATAGCAGCCAAATCGTAACTGCGACCGGTGTTACGACCAGCAAACCGCTCATCAAAGTCCGTTGCAGCCAATTTGCTGTATCTTTGCTCTTCTCCGTCACATTTCCTCACTTTCTGCTTTAGCATACTTTTTTGTTCTGCGACAATTTGCTTCGATGTAAGCAGTAATGGAACCAATCTCGATGGTGGTCTAAGCAAAGACTATAAACGAATGACGCCTACACACCGATATGTCAATCGTTCACTTTGGCAAATACTCGATTTTATTGCGTTTGAGGGCTTGTAGTCCAATATCCAACGCATCCGAAAGCAACTTTACCGCTGCGGCATCGCCCCGCTGTTCCGCATCGCGAATACGGTCTCGTAAATTCTTGACAAACACCGCTTCGGTTGTACTCCCCTGCATTAGCGCGTCAAAATCCCAATCCGGTTGTACTTGATTATCTACATCGAGACCGAAACACAATTCGGCGACATCTTCTAATCGTGGTGCTTGGAATCTCCCTAATGGAGCTCGTCCGGTAATTGTCAAGCGGACGTAATCGTCGGAGGTAACGCCTGCAGTCGCGAAGCTCTCTTTGATCATATTCATCAAATCGGAAGTATCGGAATTCACTTCGACAACGATTTTCATGACCCGGCAGCGGTCGAGCGAAAACTGCCAACAGCGTTCGGGAGCGACCCCACCCGGTTCCACATCGAGAATAGTAACGCCGGTTTCACCGCTGTTTTTTCGCAAGACTGCGAGACTGCCCGAATAACCGGCGGCAATTTTGTCGCCACGTAAATGTTTACTTTGACGATGAAAATGACCCATTGCGGTGTAATCGTACTGCAGTTTAAAGAGTTCGCCTTCTGTCATCGGCGCTACCGTGTCCTGTCCTTCAGGCAGGGTGCCCAAACTGCCATGGATGCAAAGCAATTCGATTGGCGAATCTCCACGCCGTGGTACTCCGGTCAAGGCTGGCTCGGTTTTCTTCGCTTGCGAAACAAACGAGCGCGCAGTAACGGCGAACTCGTAAAACTCGAAGCGTTGCCATTCTCCACTTGCGATATAAATATGATCGCCATAGACACTGGTACTATTCGACCGCTTTGCCGTTAACTGTTTGTTGTAATGCGAAAGCAGATAAAACGGATCGTGATTGCCTGCCGCAATTACCACCGGAATCGGGGCAAACGCATTCAATGCTGCGATGGCGTGATCGACATCCTTGAGCGAAACATCTTCATTTTGAAAGAGATCACCAGGTAGCAAAACAACGTCGACACGAAACTTCCGGGCAATTTTCGGGAGTTCATCAACGTACCGCAACAACTCCTCACGACGGCTCTGTGCGCGGGTATCGGTCAACATCGATGGTTCGGCGCCGATATGCCAATCAGAACTTTGCAAGACCCGAATCGTTCCCGGGGTTACAGTAGCCGGAATATCCGGTAACACGATTTCTTTCGTTTTCATAAGCCTTCCCAATGGGGTGCAATTTTAATCCGTTAAAGTAACAATTCGTACCGGTTCCGGTTGGGTACGCTGCCAAACTGCATGGCGTTGTTCATGACAGGTGAACAGGATAATTTGCCGTTCCCGAGCCGCCTTCTGCAAGAGTTCCATGCCGGAAACGAAACGAATGTCGTCGCAGTGGGCAAACGGTTCATCCAGTAGTATCGGAAGCGGTTCGTTGCCGCCCAAATAATCGGCAATCGCAAACCGGACCGCCAAATAGAGTTGTTCCCGGGTTCCGGTGGAGAGTGCCGACAATTCGTTTTCCTCTAATCGTCGACCATTTTTGAGAATTACTGAGAACGACAAATCTGGGGCAAAATCGATCCGGGAAATCGAACCACCAAACGCTTCACCTAATAGCGATGCCGATTGGTTTAATGCAATAGCCCAAGTGGCATGTAACTTCGTCGATATCGAGGTTAATTCTGTTATGGCAATCGCCGCCGCATCGCGAAAAGCGGTAGTGCGATCCCGGGCCGCTGTTAATTCACCGATCCGTTGTTGCAGTTTACCAGCGCTTTCCCATTTCGATTGGATTGTTTGAACTCGATGCGATAAATCGGTGCGCTCCTGCATCAACTCGTCTCGCTCCCGATATGCCTCCGATACGATAGTGTGCGCATCTTTTCCGCTGTACTCCGGCGGTAACGGAGATAGTGCGTTCAAATTTAATTTGCTTTGCAAGCTCTTTGCCAGCGACTCAAATCGTGTTCGTTCGGCGACTGGTAACAAACGGTTCTCGAGCGACGGAATCGTTTCCTGTCGTAACCGCTCCAGCTCTCGTTTCTTTGCGAACGCATGTTTTAGCCACTCCAACCGCTCCGTTAATGGTAAAGCGTTGGGGGCTCCGGCGGAGGCGGCCATATTGTTGAGTTGGTGTGTGAGATCGTCGATTTCCGCTGATTTAGTGGCGCACAATTGTTCCGCTTCGACGACAACCCGTGCAGCTTCCCGTTCTTCATTTTGTCGCCGGGCAATTTCTTTCCATTTTTCTACCCGGGATTCGAGTAAAACCTCGCTTACTGAATTCGGATCAATCGGCGTCTGCAACTCGGCTGCGATTCGCACCAGTTCCCGGATATTTTCATTCATCCCTTCCAGGTATCGTTCGACTTCTCGAAGACAGGATTCCCATCGATGATACGCCGTTTTCCCGGCATGACGTTTCTGCAATGCCTCTAAAATATCCTTGTTACCGTAGATCTCGAGAATCTTGCCGATTTCACCAATACGTTTCGATAACTCCTGATACAGCTCTTCTAAGGGAACCAGTTTTTCCGTGAGTTCTTTTCGCTTTTGCTCGATTCTACTGGAATTTTCCTCATAGGAACGCTGCGCCGATTGTTTCTCACGCTTACTATAAAACGCGGTAGTTAGGGCTATTGCAAAGGCAATCGACACCACAGAGATTCGGGCAATATCACTCAGTAAAAAGAGACTCAGGAGTCCAATCGTTCCACCAATGACAGAAACCAATTGAAGCCGGTTACCGGATTTGTGGTGCTTGTCTCGCAGGACGTTGGCTTGCAGTAATTCCTCATCCAATGCCTTATTGTCGCTATGGGTCGTCCGTTTCGCGTCGGTGTAATAGGAGATATGCTGAGGCATTGTCAAAATGAGCGTCTCATCCTGAGGTAGTAACTGTTGCCATTTCGACTCCATTGAACGATAGGTGGTTGGCTCGATCCCCATCTTGGCAAGTGAACTTTCAGCTTCTCGCAGTGCGGTTTCTGCCTGTTTCCATTTCGTTGCCGCATCGCTCCAATTCTTACGAATCCGTTGAAATTCACTGATGGTATCCGTAGAAATCGGCACCGTCGCTCCGATTTCGGTAAGGCGTGCTCGCGTCGTTTCCGCTTGTTTTCGTAGCGCCCATAACCGCGGTTCGGTTTGCTCACTGAATTGCTTCCGGGCATTCTCGTATACACCGTAGGTTTTTTGGAGCGACTCTTCGTAAATTGTTGCGACCACCTCGTACGGTTTTAATTCTTCGAGTTGCTTTCGAGTAGTATCGAGTTGCTCGGATACTTCATTATCGGCTTTGAGACGAGCGCTTGTCTGATCCCATTCTTCGATGTCACGCTGCTGTTGCGCAGTCGCTGCAATCCGTTCCAATTCCGGTAGGCGAATTTCGATTTCCTCGAACCGGCTGACGGTCTGAGCGACTGCTTCGTATTCGGATTGTAAGAGTTGGTACTCTTTACTCGTTCGCTCGATCTCACGTTCCAATTCACTCAATTCGTATTCGATTTTTGCACTACCAGAGAGTAGCGGGAAGGGGTAGAATCGCAACGCTGATTGAATCGCCTGTAATGCCCGTTCGGTTGTCGATTCGCTGGTGTTAGTGTCGGCAATCCGCTGGATAGCTTCAGTTAAGGTGGTGCGCGGTTCACGGTCGAGTCGTAACTCAGTTTGCGAAAGAAAGATTGTTTTGAGGGCATCACTAAGTGTCAACCCGGTTAACCGTTTGCCGGTTTCGTCATGGGAACCGGGGTAAAATTCTTGGGTAACGTCGCGGAGGGTTTCTAAATCAAGGATTGCAGGGTGGCGGGGTTTCTTCTGGAAGTCGCGACGAACCCGCAATCGTCTTCCTTGTATAGTTACATCGAGGGCAATACGGAACGGGGTTTCGCTCCACGGTTGGTACAATCGCACCCGTTGGGCAATCTCTTTGTTACTTTTTGCATCGGGAATACCATACAGTCCGAACAGAATTGCATTTGCCAGTGTCGATTTCCCTGCTTCGTTCCGGTCGACTACAAGCGTTAAGCCGGGTGTGGATAAATCCCATTCCCCGGTTAATTTACCAAACCCATCGATTTTAATGTGTGCAATGTACATTTCATTCAGCGAATGTGATTCGTGTAAACAGCACTAATTGATTCCCGTTGCAGTATAGGTATAGGTCAACCAATGAGTCCAATTGTCAGGTGTGTCTTTGAACCGACGTACGGCATATCCCACAATGATACCGTTGTCACTGGTTGCTAATGCCGCGCCATAGCTTTCCCCGTGTCGACCCCCTTGCATATACCTTCCGATCCGGGCAGAGGCATGATCCGAGACCGACCAATCCAACCCATACCCCCAGTTTTTCTTCATTTGATCAACCATTGCTGCCGTATATAGGTTTCGGCTTGCCGCGCCGGAGGTTAGTAGCAACGTTGAGATTTTGTAAGCGGCTCCGACCTCATATCTTCCCGTTTCACTGAGGGTTTTCATCCCCACCACATTTTTTGCTGCACCGCCAAGTCGGATGCTCCCGAGACTAAAGAGAAACCCGAAATCCAATCCGAGACCGGAAACCCATTTCCCTCCTGGATATCGCTGTTCCCAGACAACTTTTGCGGCGCCGCCGATTGGTAACCCGTATAGTTTGTCGGTTAATGCAAAGAGGATTTGACTGGAACGGATTTCCGAAGTGTCGGGTTTAATCATCCGACGCATGTACATCAGCCCTGCGGACATCGCTTCGCTGTCACTTGGACGACGAACGACAATCCCCCACGATTCCGGGAATGTCGCTGTGGTGTCGGTAGCAAAAAACTCAAGTTGCATAGAGCCGTCGCTATTGGCGGTTGCCGGATTTGCATATATCGCTGCCGGATCCCACGACAACGCTGCGCCATATCCACCCATGGCGACAATCCGCCCGCCTACGACCGATTGCGCAAAGAGGCTACTTGCACACACGAGTAACAGGATAACAAATGTGATTGGTTTCATTATGGGTAAAGTAGTGTTTCGCGTACGGTTCGCCAAAGCCGGGAGATGTTTTGCCGGATAGCTGCAATACCGTAAATTCATACACAATGAGCGATCTCTTCCCCGAAATGGTCCCGATAATTTCCCCCTTAGAAGGTGGGAATGCCGCCGACGCACCCCTCGCAGAGCGAATGCGACCGCGTACGCTCGATCAATTTGTCGGTCAACGTCATTTGATAGGTCCCGCTTCCGTTCTCCGCAAGCTCATCGAACGGGGAAAGCCGATGTCGTTTATCTTCTGGGGCGAACCGGGCATCGGGAAAACGACGTTAGCCCGGCTGTTAGCAACCGAATTCGACCGGGAATTTCACCAAATGTCGGCAGTGCAAGTCGGTTTAGCCGATGTCCGCACTGTGATCGAACGTGGGCGGCAATTGGCGAAAATCGGAAAAGGGCTGGTCTTCTTCCTCGATGAAATTCACCGGTTCAACAAAGCCCAGCAAGACGCATTGCTTCCAGCAGTGGAAGAGGGATCGGTCATTCTGATTGGGGCGACTACCGAAAACCCCTCGTTTGAGGTTATTGGAGCGTTGCTTTCGCGCTGCCGGGTACTCCGATTCTTTCCACTTGTTGCTGAAGATTTGACTATTTTGCTTGATCGGGCGCTGCGGGAAGATGAGAAACTCGCTCAATTACAATCGAGTTTCGAGGAGGATGCAAAAGCAGCCTTAATCGAATTATCCGGCGGTGATGCGCGGGTATTGTTGAACACCGTCGAATTGGCTGTCGAATTGGCGGCTACCGGTGCGACGGAAGGATCCCCATTTACCGTCACCAAAGAGGTCGTTGCACAGGCGGCGCTGGAGCGGTCGGCGAAGTACGATAAAGGCGGTGAACAGCATTTCGATATCATAAGTGCATTCATCAAATCGATGCGGGGAAGTGACCCCGATGCCGCAGTTTATTACCTTGCCCGGATGTTGCAAGGCGGCGAAGACCCGCTATTCATAGCCCGGCGGATGATTATCTTAGCCAGCGAAGATATTGGAAATGCACAACCATTGGCGTTATTAGTGGCAAACGCCGCTTTTCAGACAGTACATCAAATCGGGATGCCAGAAGCGCGTATCATTTTATCGCAAGCGGCGGTGTATCTTGCTACTTGTCCGAAATCGAATGCATCCTATATGGCGATAAGCGCTGCGATGGCGGAAATCCAAGAATCCGGTGATGTCCCCGTACCACTGCACATGCGGAATGCTCCGACCAAGTTGATGAAGCAAATGGGTTATTCCGAAGGATATAAATACGATCACGACCATGGCGGTTTTTCCGGGCAACAACATTTACCGGGTGAAGTTGCGGACAAAGTGTTTTACCATCCGAAGCAAATTGGCAATGAGAGTAAAATCGCGGAACATTTAAAGTATCTTTGGCCGGAACGTTATCCTGATGAAAAGTAGCTGGCGAATAGCAAACGCACGAATATTACAAACATGAATCGACCACTGGTTACAATCTTCTTTCTTCTGATTTGTTTCACATCCCTTGCCTTCGCGGCGGATGTACCTCAGCTCGTAGCCCCGGCGCCGGTCGATACGAATAAAACAAAACCGGTAATTCTCGATACTCTTTTAGTCGATACGTTGAAGCTCGATTCTCTCAAAACCGATTCATTGCAAAAGAAATCCGAATTGGATACGGTTGTCAATTATACCGCCGATAATATTCGCCTCCATGCTAAGAGCAAGGTGACCGAACTCATCGGAAAAGCGCACGTTTTTCATAAAGGGATGGATTTAACGGCGCACAAGATTATCGTTGATTGGGATCGCAACATGGTATTTGCCGAAGGGCGTCCTGATACGCTCTGGATGGTTACTACGATGACCCAAGTCGATACGATAATATTTGTCGAAACACCACTCTTTCTCGACCGCTCCAGTGGTAACGGCGATAGTCTCCGCGGTTATAAAATGGAACTCAATCTGGAGACGAAAAAAGGCCGGGTGTTTGTAGGAAAAACCGCGATTGAGCAAGGACGGTATCGCGGCAGTGTGATGAAGCGGGTTGAAGAACAAGTGCTGTTTGTGAAAGATGGTGATTTTACAACCTGTGATTCCGACGAACCGCATTACCATTTTCACAGCAAACGAATGAAGATTTTGTATCGCGATAAACTCATCGCACAGCCGGTCATGCTATACTTCGGTGACATTCCGACGATGATCGTACCCTACGGAATATTCTCGCTCAAGCCGGGACGCCACAGCGGATTAGTCGTGCCCAGTTACGGCGAATCGACCAACGAAGGACGTTACTTCAAACACCTCGGTTACTATTGGGCACCGAACGATTACTGGGATACGAAAACGACGTTCGATTTCTATGAGAAGTATGGCACCGTCTGGAATTTGAACAACAATTATGCGGTACGATACAAACTTAACGGCTACCTAAACGGTAGTTTCATCAACCAACACAAGGATGAATCCCGAACACAGCGTTGGGTGGGGAGTTGGGGGCATTCGCACGACATCGATCCGACGCAACGGATACGTGCCGATGTGAATTACGTAAGCGATGCAACCTATTACAAGGACTTCTCGAACAATCTGGACGAACGGTTAACCGCAGAAGCACGCTCGAATATTTCTTACTACAAAAATTGGCCAGATACCCGTGCCTCGATTTCGGCGAACTTAGCTGGAGTAAAAAACCTCAACAATAGCGACTATAACATCACCTATCCCCAATTCAATTTCCGGTGGAACGATGGCCCGTTGCTCAATAAAACGAAAAAGAATGTGGTCACCAGCTTTGGCGGACCGCCCCGCGTTGGTGAGGGTTCAACACCGGAACAAATCAAATCGCCCAGTGACGAAACGCCCTTTTTAGAAACAGTCACCTATGGGTACAATTTGGCGGTTTCCAATCGGGAATTTGGTGTCAATCGCGAACGATCCGATTCCACCAAATACTTGGAAATAACTGTAAACCAAGGCGCACAACATACATTTAACATGTCAGCGCCAAAGAAAGTATTTAAGCATTTCAACACCAACACCGGATTTCGAGTAACCCACGACTGGGCGCCGCGTGTCACTAAATTCTCGCTGAACGATAGTTCGCAAGTTGATTCCGTGCAGCAACTTTATATCGACAGTGAACAGGATCGCGGTTTCTTCACGCGCACGACTTTTTCGTTGAGTACTGGAATCGGCACCAAGTTTTATGGAATGATGGATCCCAAAGGGGCTTTTGGGTTATCGGGTGTCCGTCATGTCGTTACCCCGAATCTTTCGTTCAGTTATACCCCTGATTTCACCGACCGGAAATTCGGGTATGTAAAACGTTTTCAGGATCCGGTAACCGGACAAGACCTGCAGTTTGGTACCGGATATTACCGTACCCAATACTTCGATCCGTGGGCTGGAACAACGGCGGGTTCGACACCTCGGGGTAAGACCCTATCTGCCGGTTTCAGCGTCAACAATCTCTTTCAAGGGAAATATGAGGAAGGCGAAGAATCCAAGAAGATCGACTTGTTTACGTGGGATTTGTCGACTGCATACAACTTTGCCGCCGATAGTTTGAAGTGGTCGAATCTTACGATGAGTGGTCGGGCGAGTCCTTACAGCAGTGGCAAAGGACTCATCTCATCGGTCAGCTTCGATCTGTCCACCCAGCACAGTTTTTATCAGTACCATTACAGTGACCCATCTCGGAAAATTGGAACCGTCATTGATAAATTTTATTGGGAGCGCGCCGAGTCGTTTCCCAAACTCCTCCGTTATGTTTATGGCAATGCCAACATTTCTCTGCGATGGCAAAAGCCGCAACCTCAGGTCGAAGAAACCAAGGAAGACTCTGCTGCTGCAGTGGAACGCCTTGCCAACGAAGGGGTGTTGGGAATCCCGGACGATGTACTCGCCCAACAAAACGACCCATATCTGAGTGGTGGTTTGGTGACAGGAAGTTCTGACCGTCCGCAGGTCGCGCCGCCGCAATCAAAATGGGAAGGCTCGACATCGTTGATTTTATCCTACAATGTGCCGGATCCCTTGACCCATCTGAAAGAAGCACGTCTGGTGAATACGATTAACCTGTCGTTGACGCCGACTTGGAATATTGGGTACGGAGCTACTATCGATTTAATCACCCGCAAGGTATTGGTGGGAACCATCTCGACCCGCAAGGATTTACACTGTTGGGAAGCGATGTTGACGTGGAATCCGCAGGGCATTGGCGAAGGATTCTACTTGCGCATCAATGTCAAGAGTGCCGACCTCCAAGACCTCAAAGTCGAACGAAAGAAAGGCAGGGGCGGGATAGGGTGATTTGATTGACCGGAATTCGAAAAATTTACTGAAACTCTTGAATTCTGTGAGATTTCTATTACATTATGCAATACACAAAAGGAGTACATTCATGATCAATCTCTATCAAATTCTTGAGCAACTTCCGGAAACCGACCATGCACTGCTCAACCATGAATGCAAGACGATTCCGAAAGCGATGCTCTCGCTGCCCGGCGCTGATTTCCTCGACCGTACACTGGTTTATTCAGATCGAAATCCCCAAGTGTTGCGCAGCCTCCAGCAAATTTTCGATCATGGTCGCTTAGGTGGAACCGGTTATCTTTCGATTTTACCGGTCGACCAAGGGATCGAGCATTCGGCGGGTGCGTCTTTTGCACCGAATCCAATCTACTTCGATGCCCAGAATATCGTCAAACTTGCGATCGAAGGGGGTTGCAATGCTGTCGCCTCAACCTACGGGGTGTTAGGTTCGGTTGCGAGGAAGTATGCGCACAAGATTCCGTTCATCGTGAAAATCAATCACAACGAATTGCTCACGTACCCGAACAAAGCCGATCAAATCCTTTTCGGTACAGTTGAAGAAGCGTGGAATATGGGCGCTGTTGCGGTAGGAGCGACAATCTATTTCGGTTCCAATGAGTCGGGTCGTCAAATCGTCGAAATCGCACAAGCCTTCCATCGCGCCCACGAACTGGGAATGGGTACGGTTTTGTGGTGTTACATCCGGAATAATGCGTTTAAAGT
>JAOTSC010000066.1 GCA_030247525.1 bacterium
GTGTCGTATTCGAGAAGTTCGATCGGTAAATCAAAACGCTCGGATACGATGCGTTTGATCATGTGAAGGATTTCAAGTGTCTTGGATTCAGAGACGATATCGTCTTTCGATAAATGGACAAAGATTGTCCAAGTATCAGCCGCATTACGATTGACTGTAACTCGATATTGCTGAATAAACAGCTCAGGGTCAAGCTCGCGGTCGCGCATATCTCCTTAATCCGGTAACTGCGAAACTGTAACACACATCGCATCGCAATCGTAAGTGGAGTTCACGCTGATTAACAGTTTCTTCCCGTTTAGAGGAATAATCTCCGATGAATAGGATGCTAACTCGGATTGTGAGACGATTGAGACAAGAATTGGCAAGTGAATTGTGTCGATTTCGAAAATGTCATCATTGTTTTCTGCGAAGCAGATATCTTTTGCAACCTGATTGGCATACCGTAAACACTGCACGTTGTCGAACAACAAAACGCCGATAGGTAGGCATTCATACAAGGAAAACTCATCGGAAAACTCACCAAAACCACTTTCTTGCAACGGTTTGTAAAAATCAATCAAGTGTAGCGTATTGGTTTGTTCGATTAAATTTTGGATCTCCGTTTCCTGCGCTAATCGCTGAGCAAACAATAGTAATGCATCATTCACAGCATCAATAATCTCTTCGGTTTTGAACGGCTTATGAATGAAGCGGAAAACATGTCCGGAATTAATCGAACCAATCAGAACTTCAGTATCGGTGTAGCCAGAACAAATAATACGAATTGCCGCGGGATATTTTTGTCTAATCCACGCCAATAACTCAGCGCCGTTCGCACCCGGCATCCGATAGTCGGAAACGACTACTGCGATGTCCTTGTCTTGGATCAGTTGCCAACCCTCTTCTGCTGAGCTGGCAAATAGCGGGTCTACCGGTAGCATTGCTGCAATTTTACGGTAGATTTCGAGGATATGGACCTCGTCATCGACAAACAGCGCTCGTTGAATACTTGACATATCTTCACCTATGATGGGTTCGTATCCAAAACATTTCGAACTGCTTCAATTAAATCCCGCGAACCAAAGGGCTTATAGAGTAGGGGGATTCCCAAGTCCTGAATCTGATGCACTGAATCTTCGGTTGTGTAACCAGAGATAAAGAGTACTTTCAAATCCGGTTGGATAATGTGGATTTCATCGACCAGCTTTGCGCCGCCCATATGGGGCATGACAACATCGGTAATGAGTAAATCGATTCTTCCCTTCAATTGGGCGTAGCGATCTAATGCCTTTTGTCCGTTTTCGGCGGTGTGTACGACGTATCCTTTCAGTTCGAGGATTCGTTTCACCATTTCCAGAATCATTGGTTCGTCGTCGACCAGTAAAATCGTTTCATTGCCAAGAAGATTTTTCGGTTTCCCGGGTTCAACTGCTAATTCAAAGATCTCGGTGCTGAACGGTAGTTCGACAGTAACAACCGTGCCTTTGTTGACTTCGCTTGCAATAGTTACTGTTCCACCGCTTTGCGTGACAATGCCGTGTACAGTCGATAGTCCAAGACCGGTCCCCTTACCTACCGGTTTGGTTGTAAAAAACGGCTCCAGTACCCGCTCTAACACTTCCTTTGTCATGCCGATTCCGGTGTCGGAAACAGTTAATACAACAAAGCGTCCGGGTTGGTTATCGCGGGTCACATTCGCATTCCGTTGTCGGGTAGCAATGGTAAGGGTGCCACCGCTCGGCATCGCATCACGGGCGTTTACAACTAAATTCATTAATACTTGTTCGATTTGTCCGGAGTCGGCTTTTATCGTTGTAGGTTCATCGGTTAACTCGAAACGGAGTTCGATATCTTCCCGGATCAATCGACGTAGCAGTTTCGTTACGCCCAAACAAATCTCGTTCAGTGAAACGAGTTTCATCTCTTGGATTTGGCGGCGGCTAAAAGTTAGCAATTGGCGAGTGAGTGCAGAGCCGCGATCCACCATTTCCTGAATTGTTCTCAATCCTTCATACAACGGATTGTCCTGCGGCATCTCGGCAACCATCAATTCGGCATTAGAGTTCACAACTGTGAGCAGATTGTTGAAATCATGGGCTACACCGCCGGCTAACCGCCCAATCGCCTCCAATTTTTGCGATTGGTGGAGTTGCTCTTCCAGTTGACGTTCGCGGGTAAGGTCGCGTTTGACGGCAATATAGTTGGTGATATTACCAGCAACATCCAATACCGGGGTAATCGTCGCATCTTCCGAGAAGTATGTGCCGTCCTTCCGTTTGTTGACAAGCAGGCCGTGCCAGACATTGCCGCTCGATAACGTTGACCACAATGTTTGATAATAGGTCTGATCATGCTGACCGCTTTTCAGGAATCGAGGATTATTGCCGATCACTTCGTCGCGGGTATAACCGGTTGCTTTTTCAAAATAGGGATTCACATATTGAATAGTACCGGCAGCATCCGCGATTACAACTGTTTCCGATATTTGCTCCACCGCAGTAAACAACCGCAACCGTTCCGCTTCCGTGTGTTTGCGTTCCGTGACGTCAAACGCGATAGCAATTCTTGCCCGCCGCCCTAAAAACTCGATATTATTGGCGATGATATCGACATAAATAAGAGTGCCATCTTTTAGTTTGTGGCGCCAATCGATGAGAGTAACCAATCCCCGATCATTTTCGGCAACGACTTTCTCCAAGCGGGGTACATCCTCCGTCGCGAAGATATCCCGTGCCGTCATTGTCATGATTTCTTCGAACGAATACCCATACTTTTGGATTGCCGCATCGTTGATCGCTATGAATCTTAGCGAGTCGAATTCGTAAATCCACATCGGTGACGGATTCTTTTGAAAGAGCATCCGGTATTGACGTTCCGATTCCCGAAGTGCTTCCTCAGCGAGTTTTTTCTGATAGAACTCGCTTAACTGCTGAGTGATGTTGTTTACCAGATCCAATAGATGGTGATCTGCCTGACGGACATCGTTCATAAAGAAACAAAGCACAGCGACAACTTCGGCACCAACCATTACCGGAATCCCGAATCCTGTATGCAAACCGCACTCTTCAGCGATTTTTTGGCGAAGAAACGTACTTGCATTTTCCGTTATTATGTCCTGTACCCATACGGGCGCTTTACGCGCCCAAGTCGTACCGGGAAGACCAACCCCGGGGAAAATCTGCATCTCACGGGAAAGCTCGTTAAACGTCTCCAATTGGGGCAGTGAAGGATGGTGATAACAGGGTAAGTGTGTCAGGAAGTCAAATCCTTCCGGTACCCACGCTTCACCCAGCACCCAACCGCTCGCCACACAGAACTCTGCAACCGTTTTTTCGAGCGCTTCTTTGATATCGCTGGATTCGTGAATTGCAGTGGAGACCGAATACAACATCTCAAATTCGCGCTCCGTTTGCATCCGGCTGGTGATATCGCGGGAAAACACGGATGCCCCGACCACCGCTCGCTGGTTGTTGAAAATCGGATTGAATGAGACTTCGTAATACTTCGTTTTTAATGAGGAGATTCCTGCCGTTTGAACAATAGTGAACTGTTCGCCGCCAATCGCTCGATGCAAATACGCTTGGATAGTTTGCCGGTACTCTCCTTCGCCCAACGCCTTGAAAACCGATTCACCGACTTTCGGTTCGACGCCAAAGAATTCTTTAACTCGATTGCAATGAACATGATTAAAACTGGTGTACAGGTAATCGCAATTGATCGAATACAACGAGTCGCTGGTGCTTTCCAGAATGCTCTGTAAAGTGGAGAATTGGAATGCTAACGTCTCTTCCGCCTGTTTCCGGTTGGCAATTTCGGTTAACGCCTTCTGATATAATTGTACATTGCGCAGTGCAAGCGAAGCGTGTTGCGCTAACGCCTGAACCAGTTTCAAGTCTTCATCGGTATAGCTATTGTATCGATAACCGAATACTTGAATTACACCGGTGACTTCACCTTCGACCAACATGGGAACTATCAGGGCAGACCGGGTAACTACTGCATTATCGGGAACAGTCTCCAACAAATGTCCTTCTTTATCGATATAGTTTGAGGTGTTTGCCGTACGCAACTGAGAAGGATAGTCATCAATAATCAACGGTTGTTTTGAACGGATTACGATGCTTTGCGTTCCTTTGCCCTCAGGCTCGAGGGGGATTGGAGGAAATCCCGAAACATCGAGCCAATTGCCATCCTGACAAGCAGCGCTACAACGAATAATCTCGGATTCTGCATCAAATTCGGAAACGATAAGCCCCGTGCAATTCATCGCAAGCGAGATGCACTCTTTTATTGTTTCGTAGATTTTCGCCAAGTCGAGGGTTTGGTTTAGTTTCTGGGCAGCTTGGTTTAACAAATCGAGTCGATTCGAGCGTTCAAGCAACTCCTCTTCGATTCGAACCAATCCGCTGATATCGGTGATGGTACCGACCATCTTGGTGGGATTCCCGTTGATATCCCACGTAACCATTTTGCCGCGGCTAAGCACCCAAATCCACTCGCCACTCTTTTTTTGCGCGCGATGACGATTCTCGTAGAAAGATGTTTTCTCGTTGATGTGTGTTTGGAAATCTTGCAAGATTGTTGGCATGTCGTCAGGATGAATCACTTTCTTCCAAAACTGGGGATCTCCGATAATTTCCAGCAGTTTGTAGCCTAACAATCTTGCCCAACTCGGGCTGTACGCTGCATTGCCGGTAGTTAGATCAACCTCCCACATCCCGGCATTGGTGCTCATTAGGGCAAGTCCGAGCATGTCGCGGCTATAAAGCAATTGGCTGTCGGCCCGTCGTTTTTCCAATTGCAGGCGGTGTCGTTCTTGGGCATGGCGAATTGCAGGTGCTAATCGGCTAAGGTGTTCTTTGATAACATAATCATCGGCACCGGCGTGGATGCAGTCTACCGCAACCTCTTCGTTAATCGACCCGGTGATGACGATGATTGGTATGTGAGGATTGAATTCTTTTACGATTCGGATGGTATCCATACCAGTGAAACGGGGCAGCATAAAATCTGTTAAAACGAGGTCAGGCGGCAACTCGTCCATTGCACAAGAAAGCTCTTCCCCGGTTTCCACATGACGGTAATGAAACTCGAAACCCGCACGAACAAGTTCACGTATGATCAACTCGACATCCGAGGGTAAGTCTTCTACGATGATAACTTCAAGCGGGACGACCATTCTCTTCCTCGGTTCGATCTGTAAAGTGTTACGAAAAATAAACGTTTAATTTGCTACCGGCGGCTCATTGAGTAAGAGCCAATACAACCCGAGATCGCAAACCGCTTGCACAAACCGTTCAAATTCCACCGGCTTAACGATATAACTATTGACTCCCAACTTGTAGCACTCCTCGATATCGACGTCTTCGCGCGAAGATGTCAGCACAACAATTGGAATCGATTTCCGCTCGGGGTCGGCTTTGATCTGGCGTAACACTTCGAGACCGCTTATCTTCGGCAACTTCAAATCGAGCAAAACTAATTTCGGTCGCTGTAGTTTGCTGCGTTGTTCATACTTGCCGCGGGCATAGAGAAAATCTAACGCCTCTTCGCCGTCGCCGACGACATGAACGAAATTCACGAAATTGTGTTTGCGCATAGCGCGCATTGTTAGCTCGACATCATCGGGATTGTCTTCGACATAGAGAATGTCAATTGTCTTGGATGCGACGTTCATAATAGTTTCTCCTGAATCGGTAAGCTGAAGTAAAAAGTTGCCCCTTCGTTTTCTATGCTTTCCGCCCATACTCTGCCGTGGTGGCGATGAATAATGCGTTGAACGATAGCCAACCCAACACCGGTACCTTCAAACTCGCTTGGGCTGTGGAGTCGTTGAAATACCCCGAATAGCTTTTCATGGTAGCGCATATCGAAGCCGGCGCCGTTATCGCGAATAGTATAAACAACCTCGTCGTTGATGATTTCTCCGCTAACTTCAATTTTGCTTTGTGGTTTCTTAGATGTGAATTTAATTGCGTTACTGAGTAGGTTGGCCCATACTTGTCGCAGCAAAGTTGGGTCGCCGAATGCATCCGGCAAAGGATTCAATGTAAACAATATCTTCTCCCTTTGCGCGGTGTTCGTGTACTCATAATACATTGCCCGTACCATTTCGGTCATCGAAACTGATGAAGCCAGCAGATTTGATCGGCCTACTCGGGAGAACGATAGCAAATCATCAATGAGCTGCGCCATTTTTTTTGCGTTGTTTCGTATGACTTCAAGCAGACGTTTTGCCTCGCTGTCGAGCTGTTTTCCATAGTCCTCGTTGATGATGCGTGAGAATCCATCGATCGCGCGGAGGGGAGCACGGAGATCATGGGATACCGAATAAGAAAACGCTTCCAATTCCTTATTGGCGAGTGTCAATGCTTCGGTACGTTGTTCGACGCGCTGTTCCAACTCGACATTCAACTTTCGTAATTGTTCTTCGGCGGATTTTACTCGCGAGATATCAAGAATGAAAGCTGCTGATCGCTCGCGTTCCTGTCCTAACAGAATGTATCCTACCAATACCCAAATGTGCGATCCGTCTTTCCGGATGTACTGTTTTTCATACGGCGAGCATACACCAAACGCACGAGCTTCATCGATACCCTTCGTGTCAGCGGAAATGAACTCAGGAGGCGTGATCTCATCCCACTTCACTTTGCCGTCGATTATTTCATCCCGGCTGTAGCCGATGATGCGGCAAAACTCTTCATTCGCTTCATAAATGCCGCCGTAAATATCGCCCAGGATCGTTCCGAATAAATTTGACTCGAAGAATGCCCGCAACCGCTCTTCACTGGTTTTCAACGCTTCCATCGAATTTCTGCGCTCGGTGATGTTGTCGAATACAACGACAAAATGATCGTCTTTGGGGCTGAAAACCGAAATATCGAACCATTGTTGTAATGGCGCGAGATACGATTCAAAGCGATGGGGAATGCCAGACTTTGCCACTTTTCCATAAATCTCAAACAACTCCGGGCTGCCCGAACGAATCCCGGGTATCACATCGCAAACGTTTTTTCCGACTACATTTTTTAACCCGGTCTGGGTCTCAAACGCTTGATTAACACTTAAAAAAGTGTAGTCGATGGGAGTGTCGTTCTCATCGAAAATCATTTTATGGTAGGCGTATCCATTCAACATGTTCTCGAATAAAGAGCGGTAGGATAACTCGCTGGCTATCTTCTCTTTCTCGATTTCGTACATCTGAATTCTCTGATCATTTCTACGGCGCTGCCACCAATATGCCAGCAGTGCAATAAACAGCGATACCATAAGCAGTGAGATCGCTAAAACCATTAGCATTCGTTCAAAAAACGGACGATCAATTTCGTCCCGGTCAACCTTTACGACCAACCCCCATCCAGTGCCGGGAAGCCCCTGTACAGCCGCCAAAACCCGCTTGCCGCGATAGTCGATTCCTTCACGAATTCCGAACTCATTTCGTACCGCCATTGCCGCCGGCAAAGTTTTGGAGTGGATCGATTCTCGGTACTGCAAGGGTTCATAGTCGACAAGTCGAAGCTCGTTGATGATGACGACACTGTCATCCTCTGCGCGCGCTAAAACACACTCCACAGTTTGAGAGTGGGAGGGAAAGTTCTTCAACATCGGATAAAGGTTTTTGTAAGGATTAATTGTAAGGACGACACATCCAGCAAAAGCGGAATTGCTGCTATGGAAAAAGGGAATGAGTATTTCTAAATGAACGGTGTCACCCGGTGGAAGATGAAAATCGTAGACGACAATACTGCGAATGCTTGCAGCGCTATCCTGATGACGATAAAACGTGTCGCTCGAGTGGATGTCTTTTTTCGGTAAGGACAATCGCAATGTTTTCGTGTGGTCGTAAACCCGCATGATCGAGTATTTATTGTTTATGTACATCGCATTTAAACGGTCGCGGAGCTGTTTCTCAATCGCTTGATTGTTGGGATTATGATCCAGTAAGGAAACGTATTCGCGGATGTCGGGACTCGAGAAAAGAAAATTGGCATCGCTTAACCGTTCGTTTCGCCAATCGATGATTTGCTGTGTTTTAAGATCGGCGATGGCTTGTAACTCCGATGTCACAAACGCATTGTGTCGTTTAAGCTCCGAGCGATAATACAACCAACTGCCAATAACTAACAGGAGCAGAGCAGCAAAAACAGCGACAAAAAATGCTCTTGGCAACGGTTTCGGGTATTGTTCCATCTCCGTTCCTCAACAAAAAGAATTTACAGGGGGGGGCATGTTGCTTTGATAGCTACAAAATCAAAAATATTGCCTTTGGAGTCAAGTGAATTTAGCCACATCAAAAAAAAACACGATTAAAACCACTAACTGAAAGAGATTTCGTGAACATCCGATCAAGTCTTGCTTATTTCAAAGAATTTCCGAGAAAGAATCGTTTGTTGACAATCAATTATAATATCCACATTATCAAACACATAAGAGAAGATTAAACCAACTTACCGACGATTGTATCCAATAAGTACAGAAGCGGATGTGGAGGTTACTCCACAATGAATAGGAGGAAGAGAAATGAAGTATGTAGTCAGTCGAATGACTTTACTACTTGCGGTCGGTGTCATGATGATAATCGGTTGTACCAAGAGTAGCACAGGACCGGATGAACAAGCCGCAACCTATCAACAGGAAGTCATTGAGTTAACTCAGAATGAAGAAGCGGACTACTTTAGCTTCGACGATTTAATCGAAGACGATACGTTTGATGGTGGGGGAATGGGGTTGGATGATGTTGATACCGCAATCGTTCCGTTGCGTTGGGGACGTTTTGCCCGTACCACTTCCTACACCCGTGAAGCAATTGCCGACAGTTTAACTCCGGACACGGTACGAGTAACGGTCACGAGAACAGTAACTGGTGTATTCCGGATTATCACTTCAACCGATACCATCGATAAACCATTTACCGATGTCTATCGTCGCAATGGTGTATTCCATCGGGTAGCTCATACCCGGCATCGACACTTGAATTGGCGCTTGGTTCGAATCAGTGCAATCGAAGGACAAACGCAAAATAATAGCGCGGTCGATATCGCAACAGTGACTTGGTATCGTAAAGGGACGAACGAAACCGATTGGACGCAAATCGGGCAAGTGACCGACCCCCTCGCATATTGGCACCTTCGCGACGTCTTGCCGGTGTACTATCCGGGTGATTCACTCAAGGTGGAAGTAGCGATGCCGGTGGGAACTGAGTATTACGGTCAATTGCATTATCGGCCTTGGCGATCACACGACCGCCACCGCACACCGTTTGTTGCTGCATCTTCAAATGTGTTTACTGCGACTGGCACAATCCCATCGGGTATTCGAGGGAGCGAGAAGCGACAAATCTTTGTTGACTTCATGACAAACGGTACGTTGTTTGATGATGCCGAACCGTATGCCGCGAATGCATGGGGTTTGTTGTACCGGGTTTCACAATAAGTGGAACGTATCCATACCAAGAAAAGACTGTGTGAACATTCCGTGTTTGCAAAGTAGACAACGGGGTCTCGATCAGAGACCCCGTTATTTTTTTCCCGTTTGATAAAACTACTACGAAAATAACATTGCAATGCGATTACGGATCGAACTGAGAGCGTTGCGAAGGAAACCGTCGGCGATTGTAAATCCTTCCAACCGAATGAGTTTCGCACCAAAATAAAAAACAACTCCTGCGATCAAACTGGGAACTAAAACCAGCCATAGTTTTGCGAGCGGAAGTAGAATCGCAACCGGTTCAATAGTAGTAACCACGATTCGGGTCAAAGCTGCAACGGCAATTGCAAACGGGATTCCTTTCAGGAAGAAAAACAGCATTCTCCGCTGAGGTAACTCCACCCGAAAGCGGGGAGCGATGTATGTTAAAATTATTAGTTGCAACGCTAAACCAGTAAACGATGCTATCGCAAGCCCCGGTGTTCCTAACGGCTTAATCAGCAGGAAGTTTAATGCGACATCGATTGCAATTGTACCTGCCAGTACAACCGTTGGTACTAAGGTGTTCCGTTCGGCATAGAAGGCGCGATACAAGACCAGCAGTGGAATAAATACGGTTAACGATCCACAGAGAATCGTTAGAATACTTGCTACCCGAATTGAATCGGTTGCGACAAACGCACCGCGTTCGAATGCTAATCGCACAACCGGCAAAGTTACACCTGCTAACACCGTTGCCCCTAGTAACGTTATAAACGAGACTCCTAAGATTGCTTTATTCAATAGTCTACGATACTCATCCCGCGAACAGGATACCGCCGATTCGGAAAGGCGGGGAAATAGTGCCGGGATGATGGTGGCAACAACTAACTCGACACACATCATATAAGTGCGTTGGGCATAGGCTAACGCCGATAACTCCCCGACAGGCAATCCCGAAGCAAGATAGCGGTTGATGAATTGCACGCTCTGTCCGAGCAACGCCGCAAGCAGCATTGGTAGTGCCATCCGGTAGAAACCCGCCAAGTGCCGGTCGAAAAGCATCGGTCGTAGCGTACTCCGTCCGATCTTTCCGAACAACAAAGCCAGTGGAACAACGAGCATGGTGGCAAGCCAGCTCCATGCCATCGCTTCCGCACCAAACCACCATGCCCCAAGGAACAATGCCAACAGTCCCGCTACATTGGCGAGTAGCGGCGATATTGCCGGAGCCGTCCACTTATCATACAGCTGATAGACATTTTGCAGGATGAGAAACAATACTCCGCCAATAACTCCCGGCATTGCAATCCGCAGAAAACGTTGGGCGAGTGCCGATTCCTCTGGAGTAAACATCGGTGCGATCCAGCGGATTAACTGCGGGGCGAATAGTATTGTTAGTGCAGTTAGAGTGGCAGTTATGAGTAGCAGTTGGGTTTGGATTGCCCGTAACGATCTTCGTGCTTCTTCTTCGCCGAAATCAGCTTTTAGTCCGATAAAATGGGGAATGAGGGTGGTCGATAGTACGGAAGCAGCAGTTCCGAAAAGGGTTAAAGGAAAGAACACTGCCGCTGTGAAGGCATCGACCATTCGAGAAGCGCCAAAAAGCGCCGCAATAGATAGTTCGCGTACGAAACCTAACGCCCACCCGAACCCCCGGGATACAAACAACAGCCCGGTGACATGGAGTAATGATTTTCGGGGTTCAGTCATCTACTCGTTTTCCCAGTAACTCAATCGGTTCAAATCGGAAACTTTGCTCTGGAATTGCCACAATATACGGAGGGATACGCAAGTCAACTATGTTGTAGACCTGCGAGAAATCTGTTACGTTCCAGCTATGGCAACCAAATTCTTTCTTCCTTACCCCAGTGAAGTTATCGAAGCAACTCTGATCAAACGTTTCAAACGATTCTTCGCCGAAGTAGTCTTGGACGATGGAACCCAAACCCACGCTTTCTGTCCGAATACTGGACGCATCACTTCGAGTATATTCGAGGGAGGACGCGTTCGCCTCCTTCCAACGCCGTCCGCGAAAATTCCGTTCCGTTGGGTACAGTCGCTTACACCTTATGGTTGGTCGGGAATCGATACCATGACGCCCAATCGATTCTTCCGAAAGTTGTTTTCCGAGTTTACTGTTCAAGGATGGGGAAAAGCGTCTTTGGTAAAGCCAGAAGCAACATTCGGGAACTCCCGCTTCGACTATTATCTCGAATACCCGGGTGGAGTAAAGCGTTTCGTTGAAGTGAAGTCGGCGACCTATTGTCTTGATTCCACTGATCCGGCTTTTACTTCGTACTCATCTTCCCATTCCCCATCCCCCAATCCCCATCGCCCGTTTTTGGTCTTCCCTGATTCCCCCAGCGAGCGGGCACAGAAACATATAAACCGACTCCACGAGTTACAACGTGAGGGTTTTATTTGTTCAGTATTATATGCCGTACAACATCCCGGTGGTGAATTTATCACAGCGGCAAAACACATAGATATGGCTTATGCAATAGCGGTGTCGGCGGCGCGCCTTGCTGGGGTTGAGTTTCGCGCATTTCGGTTAGGGGCGGAACCGGATGGAATCCGTTGGGAAAATGAAGAAATTCCTGTCTTATAGAGAGTCGTTACGCTTAGTAATCCTCACCCCTGAGAATCTTTAGGCAAGGGATTTAACGCGAAGAAAACCGGGAGAAATTGCAAAGTCAGGAAAACGATTAGGAAAACAAGCGGAAGGGAGCGTACCTTAGCCCAGTTCGTCCAATGGTGGACGATTTTCATCGGATAAAGGACAGGAATGAATATCTACGTGGGTAATCTGCCGCGCGCCGCTTCTGAAGCGGACTTGCGTGCAGTGTTTGAGCAACATGGTCCGGTCAGCTCAGCTGCGATCATCAAAGACAAATTTAGCGGAGAGTCACGCGGGTTCGGTTTCGTTGAGATGCCGGGCAAGAGCGAGGCATTGGCGGCGATCTCTGCTGTTAACGGACAAGAAATGATGGGTCGCGCACTGATCGTGAACGAAGCTCGTCCGCGTGAAGAACGTCCCGCACGTCGTGAAGGCGGTGGATTCCCCCGTCGGAGCGGTGGCTTTGGCGGCGGCGGCGGTGGCGGACGCGATGGCGGCCATGGTGGCGGCAATCGCTGGTAATCGTTTATCTGAACGAACCACTTTCGAAAAAGAGTACCCGCGAGCAATCGCGGGTATTTTTTATTTCTGTTTACGCGGTTTGGTTTGTGGATCATAATGACATCATGTAATTTGTCTATGAGCTAGCATCACACCGAAAGCAAGTCAGAATGAAATCCTCACCTCTCCCAAAAACACCTTTTTCGATTGATACAGCCACCCAGCGGATGAGGGAACTTGACGAGTCGATTCAGCGCTGGATGAATGACGATCAGCACGATGAGTTAACCGCCCATTACCCGGAAATTCTTGAAGTAGCCAACTTATGCGAAGACGACCGACTGAAGGGACGGGTGTTTAATGCTTATGGAAAGTACTTCTACCGGGTTGGGCAATTCGATTATGCCTATATATCGATGCAGCGAGCGCTTGATTCAGCGCGGAGACTGGAAAATCCTCAGTTAATCGGAGCGCTGTTGAACAACATTGGCAGCGTATTTCGGGTGAGAGGTTATTTTCAAGAGGCACTCGATAATTTTGAATTGGCTCGCACTGAGTTTCAAAAGCTGGGGAACCTTTTAGGCATTGCCAACACTGCCGGAAACATTGCCGTCGTCTATGTCGAAACCGAACAGCACCAACGTTCTATCCCCTATTTTATCGAAGCGATTGAGTTTTTTCGCGAGCTTGGCCGCAAAGAGGAAGAAGCAAATTTTCTTGGTGACTATGCCAAAGTATTGGTTTTTCTCGATCAGCCGGAACAAGCAACAGCAATGGCGGAAAAAGCATTAGCGCTGATGGCAGACAGCAATGACAGCTATACGAAAGGAACAATCCTCAACTCGCTTGGTTTTGTGTACTTGCACGTATCGCGGTTTGATGATGCGAAAGCTGCCTTGAAACAAGCATTGGAAATTCATCGTGCGATGCATAACCAGCGGTTTATCGGGGTTACGCTTACAAACATTGGTTTCCTTGCGCGAACAATGGGTAATTTCGATGCAGCAATCGAGCATTTTCGAGAAGCGGCTGAGTTACATAAAGAGATTGGAGACACTCGGGGACAAACGATATCGCTCTGGAATATTGCCAGCGTTTATTTCAATAAACATCGCTGGAAAGAGTGTTTGCCGATTTTATTCCACATCTCCGAGACCACCCCGGGATATCAGGATCACGTATTATCGATTGAAGTGTTGCTATTACGGGCGGAAGTATGCCGCCAGTTAGGTGATACAGCAGAAGCGCTTGCCTCAATTGAAATTGTTGAACGTCTATTACTGGAGCACTACCTCGAGTTGCTCGGAGTAACGAAAAGCTTCCGAGCTTTGCTCTGTCTGAATCAGGGAGATGTTGTTGGGGCGGAGAAGTGGTTGGCAAAAGCCAACGAATTGATTACACCATCAACTGAGGAAGCCACAGCATACTATTGGGTGATTAAAACGTTGTATCAATACACATTAGTTACAGAAACCAAACTTCCCGCAACAACGACAACATCGAATCAGGAATCACCGCAACCGGTTAACCCACCCCCCCAAGCGCTTGCAGACCTTAGAGCCGCCTATCGCAAGGAGCAATCGGCGGTGCGCATTCGCACCTATCGTATCACCGAAATATTAAAATTGCAACACAACGAAGTCGTGACAAAACTTGCTTCATTAGGGATAACACCAGATAAGGAGGAATCTGAAACGCGAGAGTAAGCGAATGCCGAGTAGCTTACTGTAGTATGTTTTTGCTCACATAGTAATCTTTCCTTCCCGATAGCCAGTTTGCACGAATTGCAAACTGCTCGTACCATTTACATAGTTGTTTTTTCACTTCGCCCTGAAAGCAAGCCATGATCCAATCATCCACTGAATCGAACCAGCAAACCCCGCAAGAGCGGGCGAAAGAGCGCGTCGCCCAGTTAGGACCCCAGATACAGGAGTGGATCGAACAGAGCAATCATACGGACATCCTCGGACATTACGATGAAATGGTAGCATTGGCTTTCCAAAGCGAAGACAATTCCTTGATTGCCAAAGTGTTCAATATATACGGTTCCTACTTCTGGCGGGTAGGAGAGGCGGATCGCGCGTTTTCCTGTATGCAAAAGGCGTTGGTCGCGGCACGGAATGGCGAAAGCCATGTCCAAATCGGATCGGTGTTAAACAACATTGGCAATGTTTTTCGGGTACGGGGTTTCTTTGAAGAGGCAATCGAGAACTTCGAAATGGCAAGTAAGGAGTTTCGATTAACGGACGATATCCGGGGATTAGCCTACACCCAAGGGAACATCGCCGCCGCTTACATCGAAACGGAACAGCATGCCCTGGCGGAACCATATATCCTCGAAGCGATCCGATTGTTTCGTGAAGCGGGTGATAAACAAGGAGAGGCGAATTTCCTCGGTGATTACGCGAAAATCCAGTTACAGCTTAAACAAATCGATCAAGCGGTGGCATCGGCGGAGCGGGCTATATCGCTGGTCGACCAAACGAAGGACCCCCATACGTACGGAACGTTACTCAATTCACTTGGTTTGATGTATGCAGGAGCGAATCGAAAGGCAGATGCCAAAGCTGTGCTGGAGCAGGCGTTACAAATGCACCGTTTAACGCATAATCTTCGTTTCGTTGGAGTAACATTAACAAATTTGGGGTATCTAGTGCGTGAGATGGGCGATACCGAGTTGGCAATCCAATACTATCGGGAAGCAGCGGCGATTCAACATGAAATTTCCGATGTCCGCGGTGAGACAATCTCCTACTCGAATATTGCAAGTGTCAATTTCAGTCAGCGGAATTGGGAAGAGTGCCTCGTCGTAATAAAAAAAGCGTTAGCTTCGATGCCTTCCCACAAAGACCCAAAACTGTTGTTCGAAATGTTGATGTTACAGGCGGAAGTGTACCGGAGAATGGGTGATTTGGTAGAGGCTTACGCTGTTTGTGAATCGGCGGAAGACTTCGCACGGGAACAGGGAAAGGATGCTTTGGGAATCCCGATTTGTTTCAAAGCGTTGCTCTCTATCGAACATGGCGACCTTGCCGCTGCCGAGGAATGGTTTGCGAAAGCCAGTAAAGTGGTTTCGCCGGAAACACCGGAAGCGTATGCAATGTATTGGATCGTTCGCACTATGTACTGGTACACGATTGCAACCCATATCGGAGCCGTTGTAACAAAACCGGAGAGCGACTCAACCCGTCCAACAACACCGCTACCCGCCTTGGACCAAGGGGAAGCGATGATTGCCCTCCAGAATGCCTACCGAGAAGAATTGGTGGCATCGGACATCAACGCCAACCGCACCGGCAAAATCCTCATCATGCTCCACAATGAACTGCAAGCGAAACTCACCGAGCTTGGTGTGCAGTAAAAATCCGCGTCACGTAATTTTAACCTGAGTTATCTGAGGGTAGGGGCGGACTCCCATGTCCGCCCACACTGTAAACAGACTCCCACGTCCACCTGCCTGAATAATCGTGAGTTTTGCAATTCCACTTCTATAAGTGGAACAAATATCCAACGGAAATAAAGACTAAGCTCGTATGTTGGTGGATTGTATACTTATTACCAGTATAGCTTTCCAACTTGAATTCGGGATTTCCGTAACAATACTTCAATCCCAAGTCTAATCTATTCTTGTAAATGATGTTTCCACCAAAACCATAAGCTACAGAAGAACCTGATCCAGAGCTTTGCGTATAGATTAAAGTTGATGTTTCCGCTTTGATCTCTGGAGTAGCGGCGCGCATGATTCCAAGTAAAATCTCACCATGTGCAGCAAGATTATCACTAATTTTGAAAGAACGCCCCCCTTTTGCCATAAGTAGTAAATGACTCCAATAATCTACAGTAACCTTTGCACCGGGTAAATCCTTTTCAATTGGAGATTTATCAACAGCATTTGAGCCAAGATTAATAAGTAGACCCCAATACAGATTCTCTTTCCAAGGATTTGTATAATCCAATCCAATATCTACACCAGTTAAAGCCATACCAGCTTCGTCATTAGTAGTACTTGCAAAATCACCGACAGGGATACCCAAACTAAGATTGACGCCAAGCGTGGACTGCTCGGAAAGTGCAATACCTGTAAAAACCAACATGGCTGATAAAACAAGAAGAATGCGCATTGTGCCTCCATCAATCGGGTTGAGTTGGTAACATCGGATTCAATGTGAATCACATTGATTAAGATACGGATGTACAAAATGTTGTCAAAATGTTTTTATCCAATAATTGTAAATACTTATCTAACACTTATTGCAAATTCATCTTTAACCGCAACAAAAATGTCGCGACCATGAAGAACAATGGGTGAACACGAGGTTCGCCTTTACTCAATTACCCCCAGGCAGACATTTCTTTACCTCCCCAACCTTACCTGTGTGAGTAAGGACGAATCTGTGCTCTCCCATTCTATTTTCAGTGGTGGTTACGGGCCTGCAAGCTCGTATCTGGCTGAATTTTGCAGCCACCGACGTTAACCCGAGTCACTCCGATTTGTTATAGTCGTGAGACTAAGCTCACAGCGACGATACATTGAAATGGGTACAAAATCTCAAACTTTTCATGAGAACAACGACATTGTTATAAACGCTCAAGTTGGAAAACAAAAAGGCACACTGTAGTGTGCCTTTTTCTATTGTAAGATGTGGGGTAATCCTATAGACCAAAAGGATTGAGCGGTTTCGCGCCGGTATAGTATTCAATCGATTTCGTTTCGGTATAGAGATTAAGGGTATCGATTGCCAATTCGCGACCGAACCCGGATTCCTTGAAGCCGCCGAACGGCATGCCGGTTTGTCCGGTCATAATCGTATTGACACCCATTAACCCGGTACGCACCGCTTGCGCAACCCGCAATGCCCGTGCGCCATTGGTTGTCCACACCGTGCCGGCAAGACCATACTTGGAATCGTTGGCAATCCGGATCGCATCCTCTTCGGTATCGAACGGAATCGCAACGGCAACCGGGCCAAAGATTTCTTCCTGTGCCACTGCCATCGCATTATCGACATTCGCCAGCAGCGTCGGTGCGTAGAAAGCACCGTTGCCATATTCCCCGCCGGTCAACGCCTTGCCGCCACACGCTAATACCGCGCCTTCCGCGATCCCTTGCTCGACATAACCATGGACAATCGTCACTCGTTGTAGGGAAATCAACGAACCCATTTGTGTCGTTTTCTCCATGGGATTTCCCACTTTGATTTTTTGGGCTTTCGCGGCAAAGTCGGCGACAAATTTATCATATATCGAACGTTGAATTAATAACCGCGACCGCGCTTCGCACGATTGTCCGGCGCTATAGTAAATCCCGAAGAGCGTCCCCGCTAATGCCGCTTCGTAATCGCTATCCTCGAACACAATCCCCGCCGATTTCCCGCCCAATTCTAATGTGACGCGTTTAAGCGTCTTCGCGGCAGTCGTCATGATCTGTTTTCCGGTAGCCGTACCGCCGGTGAAGGCGACTTTATCGACACCGGGGTGTTCGACAAGCGCTTGCCCTACTTCGTTGCCGTATCCGTTGACGACATTCAAAACGCCGTCGGGAATACCCGCTTCCTTTGCCAACTCGGCAAATGCGAAAGCAGTAACAGGCGTTAGTTCCGAGGGCTTGAGAACAATCGTACAACCCGCCGCGAGCGCCGGCGCAATTTTCCACATTGCCAGCATGGCGGGATAATTCCACGGGACAATTTGCGCACAAACGCCAACGGGATGCTTGACGACTAATCCTAAATGTCCACCAGGCAATGTCCGGGTTTCTCCAGCGTCGGTAGCGGCGACTCCCGCATAGAATTCCAGCAATTCTACGCAATCTTTCAGCTCTGCAAACGTCCCCCACGAAACCTTACCAACATTGGTAGTCTCGAGTACAGAAA
>JAOTSC010000067.1 GCA_030247525.1 bacterium
ACCCATTGTTGGGAACGGACAATGCGATTCGCGCGCAATTGCGGGTAGGTGTCGAAACCTACAAACACCATTTCGGGCGTGAGCCACGAGGCATCTGGTTGCCGGAATGTGCGTACCGTCCCGGATACAAGTGGACACCACCGGTAGGTGAAGACAAAACGCCGCGTGACCGCCTTGGTGTCGAGGAGTTGTTGCAGGAAGTAGGATTACGGTACTTCATTGTCGACTCCCATTTGTTGGAAGGTGGAAAACCGATTGGGATGTATCTCGCCCGCTTTGAAGGATTGATGAAGTTGTGGGAACAATTCGAGCAGAGTCAACCGGCAGGCCCGGTGCCATTAGCCTCTCCCCATGAAATGCATTGGGTTGGTGACATCGACAACAAACATCCCGTAGGAGTGTTTACCCGGCTACCGAGCACATCACTCCAAGTTTGGTCAGGGGAATATGGCTATCCCGGCGATGGCAACTACCTCGATTTTCACAAAAAGCATTTTCCCGGTGGAAACCGCTATTGGCGGGTAACGAGCGCAAAAGCCGACCTCGGTGACAAACTACTGTACGAACCGAAAAAAGTCGACGGACGGTTAGATGAGAATGCCGACCATTTTGCCGAATTAGTGAAATCTACTCTGAAGAGCGCCGAAGCCAGTGGTATCGAAAATCCCATGATCTGCGCACCGTTCGATACCGAATTGTTTGGACACTGGTGGTTTGAGGGGATCCGCTGGATCGAGCGAGTGATTCGCAAATTGCAAAATACCAATGGTCAACCGGCGACCCTAAGCGATACCCAAGACCGGATGGTTGTTGCCAGCCGTATAACTTTACCGGAAGGGTCGTGGGGAGAAGGCGGATTCCATCACATCTGGTTGAATCAGGATACCGCTTGGACATGGGAGATCATCTACCAGTGCGAAGCGAAGATGCAGGAACTGACGGAAAAATACTCAAATGTGGAAAATCCCGAATTGCAGAAAGCACTGGCGCAGTTAGGTCGTGAGTTGTTGTTACTTGAATCTTCGGATTGGCAGTTTTTGATTTCAACAGTGTCTGCCCGGGATTACTCGGAAATGCGCTTCAATACGCACCATCGTGATTTTAACCGGATGGCGGAGATAGTCGAGTTACTTGCTGCAGGCAAGATTTTGGATGAAGATATCAGTTTACATTGGGAAGAAATCGCCGAACGGGATTCCTTGTTTGCTCATCTCAATCCAGCAGTTTGGTTGAAATAATAGGAGCTTGGCATGTCGGAACTACGTCACGATCCGATGCAGAAACGATGGATTATTATCGCATCGGAACGGATGGCACGTCCCCACGATTTTGTTCCCGATAAAGAAAAAATCGACGAGAAGGATTGGCAGTTTTGTCCGTTTTGTCCCGGTAACGAAGAACGGACGCCGCCGGAAATCTTTGCGGTACGACCGCCTGACTTGCCCGCCAACGGGCCCGGTTGGAACGTACGTGTCGTTCCCAATAAATTTCCCGCGCTGCAAATCGAAGGAAACCTCTCCCGCGAAGGAGTTGGATTATATGACAAACTTTCCGGTGTAGGCGCTCACGAAGTAATCATTGAGTCAACTTCTCATAGCGAGCACATGGCGGATATGAGTGTCGAGCGGGTTGCACAATTGGCAGAAATCTGGTCGAACCGGATCAGCGATTTGCGGCGTGACGCGCGTCTTCGGTATGCGATGTTGTTCCGAAACTTTGGCAGATCAGCCGGGGCGACCTTAAGTCATCCCCACTCGCAGATTATCGCAACTCCGGTAACTCCGAGAACGGTTTCAATGGAACTCGACGCCGCGAAAGAGCATTACGAACGGAAAGAACGTTGCCTCTATTGCGATATTCTGACGCAAGAGACAAGAGAAGGGGAACGCGTAATCGCCGATAATGGGGAGTTTGTTGCCCACTCGCCGTATGCTTCGCGCTTCCCGTTTGAAATTGCAATCGTGCCACGTCGTCACTCACACGACTTTACCGAAATGACGACATCCGAGCGGTTTTCCTTTGCCCGGATGTTGATCGATGTTCTGAAACGATTAAGGGTTGCATTAAACGATCCACCATATAACTTCCTGCTCCATACTGCGCCGAATACGATTGCACAAGAGCATCGCCGACAATACTGGAATACTTTGCGGATGGATTGGCATTGGCATGTCGAAATATTACCAAGACTAAATGCCGCCGCCGGATTTGAATGGGGATCAGGGATTCACATTAATCCGTTACCCCCGGAAATGGCAGCGGATTATCTCCGAAAAGCGAATATCTCGTAAAATTGTACTCAGCGGTTTTTCGCTCTACCTTTTTACGAATCAATTAGGGGATAAAGGAGTTTACAATGGCAGTTGAGTTTACCGACGCGAATTTCGATCAGGAAGTATTAAAAAGCGATTTACCGGTTGTGGTTGATTGCTGGGCGGCGTGGTGTGCACCGTGCCGGATGATTGCGCCGACCATCGAAGCATTGGCAGAGGAGTACAAGGGAAAAGTAAAAATCGGCAAACTCGATGTCGATTCGAATATGAACACCGCAATGAAGTACCAAATCAAATCGATTCCCACTTTGCTCTTTTTCAAGGGCGGTCGAGTCGTAAACTCTATGGTAGGCGCGCTTCCGAAGGAAACTTTGGTAAAGCACATCGAGAATTTGTAAATTAACATACACGCAGTAACCAATAAACAGGTTTTTGCGTAACACAGTTTTAGCGTCTTCGGGGATGGGTGCAATTCCCTATCGGCGGTATAGCCCGCGAGCGATTTCGATCGCATGAACCGGTGAAACTCCGGTGCCGACGGTCACAGTCCGGATGAAAGAAGATGCCAAATCCAACGCACGGAAGTACCGGAGCGTTGCGTTTGGGTATCGCATCTCAGTGGAAAAATCCCCGCAGCGCGCATATTGATATGGCTGCGGGTATTTTTTTATCGAAACGGCGGCATGAAACGAGTCACACCAGAAGAGTGGATTAGCGAAGCGTTGCGAATCGCACAACGCGGATTTGGGAAAGTTGGCCCGAATCCGATGGTTGGCGCGATTATCGTTAAAGACGACCGGCTGATCGCAAGCGGTGCCCACCAGAGATTTGGCGGACCACATGCCGAAGTGGTAGCTCTGAGGAAAGCGGGCGATAAGGCTCATGGCGCGACCCTCTACGTGACATTGGAACCGTGCTGCCACTTTGGAAAAACCCCCCCCTGTACCGATGCAATTTTAAAAGCTGGCATCGCAAAAGTTGTTTCGACCACCCGCGATCCCAATCCGTTAGTTTCCGGGAAGGGATTTTCGACACTTCGGAAAGCAGGAGTGGAAGTGGTCGAGGGAGTTAGCGAGACGGAAGCATTGGCTTTAAACCGGGCATACTTCAAACACGTTACCAGCGGTTTGCCTTATGTCATCGTGAAAATCGCCCAATCACTCGATGGGAAAATTGCGACATCGACGGGAAGCTCACAATGGATTACCGGTGAGAAGTCACGCAAATTCGTGCACCAGCTTCGTGCCTCGGTCGATGCCGTCATTGTCGGCATCGGCACAGTTCTCGCCGACGACCCGTTGCTGAATGTGCGGTTGGTCAGCGGTCATGATCCAGTACGAATCATTCTCGACAGTCATTTTCGGACTCCACCATCTGCAAACGTTTTTACCACAAAAGCCCCAGTGATGATTTGCGGGATTGCCGGAGCCGAACCTGCCCGACAAATCAAACTCAAGAAAGCCGGTGCGGAGATAATCGAACTGCCGGCTGCTGATGAGCGGGTAGGTTTACTGGATGTTTTGCGATTCGCCGCTTCGCAGGGAATCCACCGAATCCTTGTCGAAGGCGGGCGCGATATTGCCACCGCATTTCTCCGCAGCCGAATTGCCGATGAGCTGATAGTTGCAATTGCACCCAAGTTGATTGGCGCCGATGGGAGATCGGGTTTCGGTAACTTGGGCATCGAACAGATCGACGATGCGATTGGATTTGACCGGATTCATATTGAACGATTTGGCGACGATGTCCATTTACGACTACAGGTGAAACAATAACCATGTTTACCGGATTAATAGAAACGATTGGCACAGTGAAGAATTCCGTAAAGCGAAGCGGGAATCTTACACTCACGATTGCCACGCCGCTTGCGGCATCGTTGCGAATCGATCAATCGGTTGCGATTGATGGTGCCTGCCAAACCGTAATTGCGTGCGATGAACAGTCATTTCAAGTGATTGCTGTAACAGAGACTTTGGAACGTACCACATTAGGGAATTTGAAATCTGGTGTGACTGTTCATTTAGAACGAGCGATGGCTGTTGGCAGCCGATTCGATGGTCATATCGTACAAGGTCATATCGATGGAATTGCTACCGTTACCCGGATTGATCTACGGGAAGGTTCGCAATTGATCTGGTTGAAACCTCCAGTAGAATTTGCAAAGTACATCGTGGAAAAAGGATCAGTCGCTTTGTCGGGTGTAAGTTTCACCGTAGCGAAGAAGCATCGAACCGGTGAGTTTGCTATCTCGGTGATACCCCATACCCTAACCTATACAAATCTCACGGCGTGGCGAGCGGGAACGAAAGTGAATTTAGAGACCGATGTTATTGCGAAGTATGTCGAGTCGTTGTTTACGAAACAGACTTGAGGGTTGTCTGTATAGAACCGAAATTCTCGGTTCAATTGTAAGGGCGTAAGAAGCATGTTGGACAAAATTGAAGATGCGGTTGCCGATTTAGCCGCGGGAAAGTGCGTCATCGTTGTCGACGACGAAGAGCGGGAAAATGAAGGAGACTTTATCGCCGCTGCCGAAAAAATGACTCCCGAATTGATGAATATTTTCGTAAAGTATGGCCGTGGGTTAATCTGTGCACCGATGCACAAAACCTTTGCCGACCGTTTGAAACTGCCATTCATGGTCGAACCAGCGGCAAATAGCGCCTTGCATGGCACACCGTTTACTATTTCGGTCGATTTGATTCCAGGTTGCACAACCGGGATTTCGGTATACGATCGTTCAGCAACTGCTGTCGCTTTATCGAATCCGGAGACTCGAGTAGAAGACTTTGCTCGACCCGGACATGTGTTTCCGTTACGTGCCCATGAGGGCGGTGTGTTAAAGCGGGCAGGTCATACGGAAGCAACCGTTGATTTGGTTAGTATGGCGGGATTGCATCCAGTGGGCGTTCTTTGTGAAATCTTAGCCGACGATGGCACGATGGCGCGGCTTATTGAGTTAAAAGAACTTGCCAAAAAATTTGATCTCAAGATTGTAAGTGTTGCCGATTTGATCGAGTATCGTCAACGCACCGAGAAATTAATTCGCCGGGAAGTCGAAGTAAATTTGCCGACAAAATTTGGTAACTTTCGTTTGTTTCACTTTCGCTCGACCGTTGATGGATTAGATCACGTCGCAATTGTTAAGGGGAATGTCGAAACGACCGAACCAGTGCTTGTGCGAGTCCATAGCGAATGCTTAACCGGCGATGTTTTTGGCTCTGCGAGGTGTGATTGCGGGCCGCAATTGGAAGCCGCGCTCCGGCGAATTGAATTGGAAGGGCAAGGCGTTGTATTGTATATGCGTCAAGAAGGACGCGGTATTGGTCTCGGTCCCAAGCTAAAAGCGTACAAGTTGCAAGAGCAGGGACACGACACTGTCGAAGCGAATCGGTTGCTTGGCTTCGCCGATGATTTGCGCGATTATGGTATCGGAGCGCAAATTTTATACGATTTGGGGATACGCAAGATTCGCCTGATGACGAACAATCCTCGGAAAATTGTCGGTCTTCACGGTTACGGATTGGAAGTAGTCGAACGAGTCCCAATCGAAATCGTACCAAATGCATCGAATCTTTATTATCTCCAGACGAAACGCGATGAATTAGGTCATATGATCCTCACGGAAGAAAAGGACTGAGCTTGATGAATGTGATTGAAGGTAAGTACGTTGGCGAGAAGAAATCGTTTACAATTGTCGCTTCCCGTTTCAACGAATTTATCGTTGCCCGTTTGATCGAAGGGGCAGTGGATTGCCTTACTCGTCACGGTGTAACGGACGATGCAATCGAGTTAGTTCGTGTTCCCGGCGCATGGGAAATCCCCGGGGCAGCCAATGCGGTGTTAGGCCGTAAAAAGCTGCCTCATGCTGTGATTTGCCTCGGTGCCGTGATTCGTGGAGAGACCCCGCATTTCGACTTTGTCGCCGCGGAAGTCTCCAAAGGAATCGCCCAACTTGGATTGCATCATTCAATACCTGTGGTGTATGGGGTTGTTACTGCCGACAGCGTCGATCAAGCCATTGATCGAGCCGGTTCAAAGCAAGGCAATCGCGGCTGGGATGCTGCGCTTTCCGCCTTGGAACTTAGTGATCTGTATTCGCGCCTCAAGTAGTTGATTGCGCGAAGCAAACTTCGCTATCACCGTTCCGCGGCACGCCGAAACCCTTTGAACGGTTCCTGTTATTCATGGTCGCTCGCGAATCGTCACGAGGGTTAAATATGCGTTCCATTTTTGTCACGTTGCTTATTGTTGTTTCTGCTTTCGGATATAGTTGGCAAAACATTACCTCCGGCAATCGTCCATTTTTCAACGGAAATATCCGTTGGAATAATAACCCAATGGTTGCTTCCCGCGATACGCTGTTTGCTGCAACTCTGGGTGGGCTATTTTATCGGACACCACATCACGATAGAATGTGGACAGTGTCCGATGGGTATCTATCCACAAATAAGTTGTCGGCAATAACTACCGCTTCGGATGGTGGAGTGTGGGTAGGGGCAGTAGATGCCTCGATAACTCATATCAATCCGATGACCGGAAATGGGGAGCGAATCACTCTCCTACAAAATGAACCGGACATTTTTGAAATTCAGTTACTGCGGGAATTCAACCGGGTGCTCTTTGTCTCAACAGCTGCCGGAATTACTCGCGTTAGTTATCACCAGTCGCTGCAACGTTGGGTTATCGATGCAACGTATCGTGATTTCGGGACAGTTGGGCGATTGCCGGTTGTTTATGATATTCGGTTGTTTCGTGATACGCTTTGGGTTGCTACCAATCGAGGCTTAGCGTATGCCAATTGGAACGATCCATTGTTGCAGTCTCCCAGTGCATGGTCGACAATTTCGGAATTAAACAATCGGGAAGTATACGATTGTATTTCATATCAAGATGGTTTAGCGGTAGCCACCAGCAATGGCTGCTATACGTTGTCGGGAACAACCGTTTCACAACGCCGTTCTGGTTGGATACATCATATCGCTGTTTACAACGATAGCCTGATTTTCTGCGCTTCAAATGGAATACAACGAGTTGCGGATAACACGATAATTGGAAGTGATTCTACTTCTTTCTCTTTCTTTTCAGCTTCCGGGGCAAACCTGTTTACATATTTTGCCGAGACCGATTCTACGTATGGCAAGTATGCGACCTATGATGCGAATTCTGATCAATGGATTGCAAGCAGTGCTCAAACAGCATTGTATCCCAATTTAACCGGTGCGGTTCGGTTGCCGAATGGCGGTTTAGCGCTGATGGCGGGTGGCGAACGAACACGCGGGGTTTACATCTTCCAAGAAAACCGCTGGGAGTATCGAACACGCATGACTTCCCCGCCGCAATACTCCTTCTTTTTTGTACAAGATCCAAACGTTATTGCTTGCGATGCCGCAGGTAACATCTGGGAAGGTACTAACGGTGGCGGGTTAGCGATATTTTATCCTGATTCAATGCAGCACTTTGATCATACCGCTGCTACTGGAGCACATCTTCGCGAGTATGACAACAACCGGCAACCAGTAGTTTCGGCAATTAGCTTCTTATCAAATGGTAGAGTAATCGTTTTAAACTATGATCCGGTAGATGATGCTCCATTAGTAGTATTACCGGAAGGTGCAGGTATGTTCCCCGGTTGGGAAAATGGTACTTGGCGGAGAATCGGTCTTGCAGACGGTATGCCAGGCAGTAAAATGAACCGGATGGTGATAGATCCCTGGGATCGAGTTTGGATGGGGAGTAGCTATGCAGGAACCCAACGGTTAGTAGTTTACGATTTCCGGGGAACAATCGATACATATAGTGACGATGCGATCAATAGTTTTGGCGAGGAGTCGGGACTTCCGGAAGATTTGACAATCTCAGCAATGGCAATCGGCGCCGACGCTGTACTTTATTTAGCGACGACATTTGGTCTGTATTATGGACGTATTACCGAGGATCCAGCAGGGATGAGGTTCTATCCGCTTTCAGTACCAATATCGAATATTGTGGTGTCTCTGGCAGCTGATGCGACAGGACAAATCTGGGTAGGGACCGACCACGGGTTAGCATTACTTTCTGCTGATGGGCAAACTTGGTTGGAATCGTTTACCAAAACATCGGAACTCGAAACAACCGGATTGTCGACTGACTATATCGGATCGATGAGTTTTTCGCCGCGTAGTGGTGAACTGTTTATCGTAAATGAAGGCGGTATTGCCGTTCTTAGCACTCCATTCCGGCAGTACGGGACCTCCATCGGAAAAATCGAGCCAGCGCCGAATCCATTTCGTAACGACGGACAAAATCATTTGAAATTTGGTGACAATGGTTTGGTGGCAAATGCAGAAGTCAGATTGTTCACTGTTTCCGGATTGCTGGTACGGAAACTCACTTTTGTCGAAGCTGCCGGTATCGGATGGGACGGCAAAAACGAAGAAGGTGAGCGCGTCGCCAGTGGTGTCTACTACATCGTAGTTACGTCTCCCGATGGAAAGAATTCACTGGGCAAAGTAGCAGTAATCCGTCCGTAAAGATAACCACGATATTGATTTTTACTTTTTAGAACCATGCTGAAATCGTTCACAATCTCGAACTTGTTTCTTATCGATTATCTCGAAATCGAGATCGTCGGCGGCTTTGTTGCGGTGACGGGTGAGTCAGGTGCGGGAAAATCAATGATTATCCGGGCACTCACATTGCTCGCAGGCACCCGGGGGAATGGAGCATGGGTACGCGATGGTTGCGACAAAGGATTTGTCGAAGTCAAGTTTACACCGCCTCCATCGATCTGTGACAAGCTGAAACAACTGACAAGCGAATCGGGGGAAGAGTGGATACTCCGCCGTGAAATCCGTTCCGATGGAAAATCACGTTCGTTTATCAACGACAGTCCTGTAACCCTTACCGAGTTATCGGAGGCATCGACATTTCTGCTCAGTTTTTCATTACAAGAAGATGTCGGTGCATTTCGCATGGCTGCCCGCCAACTATCGTTTATCGATGAATTTGCTAAAACGGATTCGGAGCGAAACCAAGTCGAACAACTGTATTTGGAATGGAAAACTTTGTACCAAGCATTGCACGAATTGTCGAATAAATCAGAGCAATCGGCAATTCAAAGCGAGTGGTTGCAGCGTGAGTATAAAGAGTTAAACGCATTAGCATACGAAGCGGGAGAGCAGGAGCATTTGCGAGAGGAACGCGACCGTTTGCGGCATTTGGAAACGATTCGCAGTTCCTATCAGAATGTGGTCGATACGCTCGATGGTGAGTTTGGTTCGGTCACCCAAAAATTGAATGGGGTTTGCGGTTCCTTACGTAATGCGCAAAAATGGGATCCTCGAGCTGGTGAGTTTCTCGAACGAGTAGAATCGACAAATATTGAGTTGCGGGAATTCATTAATGAAGTCACTCGTCAACTCGAATCGTTTGATTTGGAACCGGCATGTCTCGAGCAGATAGAAGTTCGGTTACAGGCGATTGCCGATTGTGAGCGGAAATGGCACATCACCGCGGATGCAATTCCTCAACGAGTGCAAAAGTTGCAACAATCGTTAGTTGATTCGCATACCCTTGATGAGCAAATCCAAAACTATCGGGTGGAAGTCGAGCAATTACGCAAGAGTTATCAAACATCTGCACTGACGCTCTCGAGGAAACGCCGTTCGGTTGAGACTGATATTGTCGTTGCGGTTAAACGCGAATTACCATTTTTGGGTATAGTCAATCCACAATTCTCTATACAGTGGAGCGAACGCAGCGAACCTTCAGAGCTGGGTATCGACGAAGTATCATTCCGTTTTTCGGCGAATCCCGATCATCCGCCGCTTCCACTGGAGAGTACCATTTCCGGCGGCGAGCTGGCACGCTTGGAGTTGGTATTGTTAGGACTTGCCGATAGTGTCGATCCCACCGTGTTGTTACTGGATGAAATCGACCGCGGTGTTTCGGGTCGCATCGCTTCGGCGATAGGAAAGACTTTGCGTAAACTTAGCTCGAATCGCACCGTCTTTATGGTCACTCATCTTCCACAGGTAGCTGCAGCTGCCCACACCCAAATAGCAATCCGCAAAACCGTAAGCGGTTCCCGCACCTCAATCGAAGCGGTAATACTGACCGCTGCGGAACGGATTGATGAAATTGCCGCTATGCTCAGTGGCAGCGAAACTGGACAAGGTGCAATTGCCGGTGCCCGCGAGTTGTTAGCGGAGTACTCGAAAGGATAATTGCCATGGATCGTTTTATCATAGAAGGCGGACGGTTACTTACTGGCGAAATTCAAGTCTCCGGTGCAAAAAACGCTGCACTACCGCTTATGTCGGCCGCACTCCTCGCTGACGGCGAATATCTTTTTGAGAATATGCCGAATTTGCGTGATACTCGTACGATGCTCCGGTTGTTGAACGATTTAGGGGCAGTAGGAGCCATAGAAAACAACAAGTGTGTTTTACGGGTCACTCCTTCAAATACTCGAACTGCCTACTATGACTTGGTCAAAACGATGCGAGCATCATTCTATGTTTTAGGACCCTTGCTTGCCCGGTACGGTGAAGCTCGCGTTTCTCTGCCCGGCGGTTGCGCATGGGGTCCGCGTCCGGTCGATCAGCACCTCAAAGGATTAACGAAACTTGGTGCTCAGATCGACATCGATGCCGGTTACGTTGTAGCTAAAGCTGAAAAGTTAGTAGGGACTGAAATCATTTTTGAAGTTTCATCGGTTGGCGCGACAGGTAATGTCTTGATGGCTGCTATTCGTGCCGAAGGTACTACCATTCTCGAGAATTGCGCTCGCGAACCGGAAATTGTCCAACTCTGCGAGATGCTGGTAGCGATGGGCGCGCAGATAGAGGGTATTGGACAATCGCGATTAACCATTCACGGCGTCTCCGAATTGCATCCGGTAGCAATCAAAGTGATTCCTGACCGGATTGAAGCTGGTACCTATTTGATTGCTGCTGCGATAACCGGGAGCAAACTCCGAGTTGCCAATTGTTATGGATCCGACTTGGGTATTGTATTGGATAAACTGCGGGAAGCTGGTTGTGTTACTGAAATTGGCCAAAATGTTGTGGATATCGAACGAACTGGGTCGTTGCACGCTGTCGACATCAAAACAGCGCCTTATCCCGGTTTTCCGACTGATTTACAGGCACAATGGATCGCTTTAATGACGCAAGCCGATGGAGATAGCCGGGTAACTGAAACGATATACTTCGACCGCTTTACCCACATCGCTGAGCTGCAACGACTGGGAGCTGAGATAAATCTGGATGGAAATGTTGCAGTTGTCGCTGGCGGTTGTAAATTAAAGGGAGCACCGGTGATGTCAACTGACATCCGTGCCTCCTCATCATTGGTGTTAGCCGGACTGGCTGCTACCGGAACGACAAGTGTGTCGCGGATTTATCATTTAGATCGTGGCTACGAGCAATTAGAAGTGAAATTGATGGCTGCCGGAGCGAGTATTCGGCGTGAGCGGGAAGACTGAGTATGGCGAAACAGATGCATTACATTCGTCGCCGAATTCGCCGATGGTTTCGCGATGCCAGATACCGCGATCAACGAAGATTTTCGTTAGTTTCGGTAACAGTAGTCCTTATTGGCTTTTTTGTGACTGCCATCTTTTTGATGATTGATGAGATCATCTGGTTCTCGCTGGCAGCCCTCGCATTAGTGGGAATCGTATTACTAATTGTTCGCGCAATCATCAATGAGTAGTCATCCGTTTGTTCACCTGCGCGTTCGAAGCGAATACAGTATTCTTGCTGGTGTTCCCGCCATATCCGAATTGTTAACTGCGGCGATTGGTCACGGTTACGAAACACTTGCCTTGACTGATTATGGTGTTATGTTCGGGGCCATTGAATTTCAAGAGCAGTGTAAGAAGCGCAAAGTAAAGCCGATTCATGGCATTGAGCTGCAACTGGAACGGGAGCGGGGCGATGGCAAAGCGAGCGTACTCGTTTTTCCAGTGAACCAAACCGGTTATCAAAATCTCTGCCGTTTAATCGCAAAACACTTTCAGTCTCCTCAGAGTTATCCGCCAACTATCGTTCATCGAAACGACCTCTTTGCGATTGCTAATGATATCATCGTCCTCTCCGGCTTTTCCGAAAGCGAAATCGCGCATCATTTAATGAGGCACGACGAAGCTGGTGCCGAGCGGTTGGTATGCGAATGGAAAGAAGCCTTTGGCGACCGCTTCTATTTGGAATTGCAGGATGTCCGAGCGGAAAGCTCCGAAGAGCTGATTACTGGATTCGAGCGGTTGGCGCAGCGTTGTAGTGTTCCCGTCACGATAAGTAATGCAGTCAAATATGTCGGCCGCGACGATGCGATTACGTTTGACCTACTGCAGGCAATTGGTGAGCGGATGTTGCTCTCGCAGTTTCAGGAAATCCATGGAACCGAGTGCGGTGAAGCATATCTCAAATCACCGGATGAGATGTACGAGCGTTTTCGTGGGCGGGAAACTGCATTAGAGCGCACTGTCGAGATTGCCGAACGAATCGAATTCAAAGTACCTACCGGGCAAGTGCAGATTCCCCGCTTTCCGATTCCGGATGATGCCGGTACGAACGATATCGACGAGTACTTTACAAAGCTTGCATGGGAAGGTCTGCGAAGCCGGATACCGGAAATCAACAATACATATCGCGAGCGGTTGGAGTACGAACTCGACATCGTTAAACGTACTCATTTCAGCGGTTATTATCTCATTGTTGCCGACTTTATCACTGAAGCTCGCAAACGCGGTGTACCGGTTGGTCCCGGTCGCGGTTCAGTTGCTGGTTCGCTCGCTGCGTATGCCTTTCACATCACTCACCTCGACCCCCTCGAACACGATTTGATTTTTGAACGTTTCCTGAATCCCGAACGAATTTCTGCGCCGGACATGGATATCGACTTTGCCGACGATCAGAGAAACATCGTGATCGATTATGTGCGCGAGCGCTATGGCGCTGGCGCCGTTAGTCAAATAGCGACGTTTGGCTCGCTAAAGGCAAAGGGGGCAATCCGCGATACCGGAAGAGTGTTAGGCATTAATCTCGCCGATGTCGAGCGGTTGGCGAATGCATTCGGCAGAATCAAGCCACCACCGGATACCGACTATTTCAGCATTGCTGATGCGATAAAATTCGATGCCGATTTTCGAAAAATCGTCGAATCGAATTCGGTCTATACGCAACTCATCGAATATGCCGGGAAGCTCGAAAACAAATTGCGAAATGTTGGTACTCATGCCGCTGGTGTTGTCATCGCGCCGGGCGATTTGAGTGAGTATTTGCCGTTGTACCGCATTTCCGGCGGAGAACTAATATCCCAATACGATAAAGATGTCATTGAAAAAGCCGGCTTCCTGAAAATGGATATGCTCGGTTTAACGATGCTCTCCACGGTACGGGAAACTGTCGGTTATGTCGAACGGAATCCGAAGTACGCTTCGTATTTGAACACCGATGGGAAATTTGAGATCGATGCGATTCCTTTGGAAGATGAGAAAACGCTTGAACTTTTCGGTAAGGGGATCACAGTTGGTGTTTTCCAATTTGAATCGTCAGGGATGCAACGTTCGCTCATTCAATTGAAGCCGAGCCGGTTGGGCGATTTGATCGCAATGAATGCATTGTACCGTCCCGGTCCGATGCAGCGGATTCCCGACTTTATTGCCTGTAAGCAAGGCAAACAGAAGATTAAGTACATCCATAAATCGCTGGAGCCGATTCTTAAGGACACCTACGGCGTAATTGTTTATCAGGAACAGGTGATGCTTATCGCTCGGGAAGTCGGCGGCTTCTCGATGTCGAAAGCAGACACGCTGCGGAAAGCGATGGGGAAGAAGGATGCGCATTTGTTGGAGACATTGCATCCAGAATTCATCAATGGCGCACTTGAGAAGGGCTTGTCGAAGAAACAAGCTGATGAACTGTACGACCAAATCCTCAAATTCTCGAATTACGGATTTAATAAATCGCACAGCGCCGGTTACTCGTATCTCGCATATCAGACCGGTTACCTAAAGGCGCATTTCCCCAGTGAGTTTCTCGCGGCGTCGATGACGGCGAACATGGGAAAACCCGACCGGGTATTGAAACTAATGGACGAAGCGCGGCGGATGAACATTCAAATTCTACCGCCTGACGTAAATCACTCGATGTTATCGTTTGAACCGGTACCGGAAGGGATTCGCTTCGGATTGGCTGCGATAAAAAATGTCGGCGAAGGGGCCGTCAAAGAGATTCTACGACAGCGGAACGAAGGAGGAGTGTTTACCAGTCTGCACGAGTTTGCAAAGCGGATCGATACCCATGTTTGCAATAGAAGAGTGCTGGAAGCGTTGGTAAACAGTGGCGCTTGCGATGCGTTCGGCGAGCGGGGACAATTATTTTCATCAATACCCGATGCGATTGAGTTTGCTTCGATTCATTCAAAATACTCGAGCAGTGACGCTTCGTTGTTTGGCGAATCGGGAACCAGTACGATTGCTGTTCCGATGCTCAGGGCTTCGCCGCCGATGCCGAAGCGGGAAAAGTTATTGCTTGAGAAGTCGCTCATTGGATATTATATCAGCGGTCACCCGCTTGATGAGTACAGTTCCGAAATCGCGGAGCTCCATACCGTTTCGTTGGGAGAAGCGGAAGAGTGGACGGAGCAACCACGGACGGTTCGTATTGCCTGTGTGTTGAGTAGTATCCAACGCAAGACCACCAAAGATGGGAAGCAGTGGGCTATCGGTAAGATCGAGGACTTTACTGGTTCCTGTGAAATCATGGTATATAATGACGCACTATCGCGATACCAAAGCATACTTGAGTCGCAAGCGCTGTTGTTGATTGAAGGGCAAGCCGCGCGTCGTGATGAAGAGGAAGCGCCGCGCATCACGTTACGGTCGGCAGTTCCAATGGATCAAGCGTTGAATCTCCATGCCAATGCCGTCATTTTGCGGTTGACACCGGATAAGTGGAATGAAGCGTGGCTTGAGCGTTTCGTCCGGATTTTAGAAGAGTATCCCGGCAACACCGATTTGCAAATTATCTTGGATCGCGGCGATGGTAAGCCATTGCATACCCGTCCTAATACGAAACGGTTGAATCTGAATCGAGATAGTCTGCGGCTGTTGCGCAAAGCAGTTGGGGAAGAGTACGTCCAGATTATCCAAAACCGGTCTGCGGTATGAAAGCGGTTCTCCAGCGGGTGACTGCTGCAGAAGTGCAAGTCGATCACAAAGTGATTGCCCGTATCGCTTCCGGGGTTTTGTGTTATATATCCTATGCAGCGAACGACCGGTTGGATACAATGGTGTGGATGGCGCGAAAAATCGCCGATTTACGATTGTTTACCTCAGAAGGTGGAGAAGATAAATTCGACCGTTCACTCAAAGAGATAGCGGGTGAGTTGCTGGTTGTATCGAACTTCACCCTCCATGCCGACTCCCGGAAAGGACGGCGACCAGATTTTGTGGATGCTGCTCCGCCTGCCATTGCACGGAATATGCACATCCGCTTTCTTGAAGTATTGAAGGAATACGGTATTGTTGTGCACGATGGCGAATTCGGTGCACACATGTTGGTGTCCAGTGTGAACGACGGACCAGTTACTATCCTCTTGGAGCGAGACGAAAAGTAACGAATCTCTTGATGTCAAACCGCTCCGGGCTTGCGCATCGCGTTGCGTGAGCCCATTTTATTGGAAAGGGAGGACGTTACCGTGCAAATCATGGACGTTGCGGGGATCTCGCTATTTCCCCCGTTCCAAGGGTACGGCATCATCTTGAAGGAACGGAAACCGGAAGGGCGTTGGTTCCCAATATTTATCGGACCAGCGGAAGCGCAGACGATTTCGACATTATTGCGCGGCCAAAAATACGAACGACCGATGACCTACGATATGTTTCAATCGATCATTGTCGCAGCGTCGGTATCAGTATTGAAAGTCTCGATAATCGAACTAAAGAACAATACGTTTTTTGCCGAAATCGATTTGCAATGCGGCGACGATGTGAAGACCATCGACGCTCGCCCATCCGATGCAATCGCATTAGCGCTGAAAACCGGAGCACCGATTTATGTCGCTAAGAAAATTCTGGACGAAACCGGATTTACGGGTGAAATCGGGGAACCACCGGAAAAACCAAGCAATTTACTTACTGATGAGGATGAGACCGACGTTACCCGGCTACAGGTGAAATTGGAAGAATTGGTAACGCAAGAGCGGTACGAAGAGGCAGCGGTACTACGCGACCGCATTCGCGAATTAACTAAGCAAGAGCAAACCGAGCAAGGTTGACGAAATGGACAAGGATACATCTTACTTCTTTACGCTGGTATACCAATTCAGTGAGATGGCGATGATCGGGATGGGGAAACTGCCCGGACCTGATGGAAAAGTTGGGCCGGTGCAACTGGAAGCAGCACGCTTTGCAATCGACGTGTTGGAGATGCTGGATCGAAAAACCAAAGGGAATCGCACCGACGACGAAGAGCGGTTTCTCCAGCAGACGCTTACCAACTTGCGATTGAATTTCGTTGATGAGGCGAATCGAGTAGCGGCAGCACCTTCGCCGGTGGAAGAGACGACTACACAAGCGTAGTCGCCTTATCAGTTAGGAACTATGCTTGCCTATCTGCAACTGTTTCGTATTGGGAACGCGCTCATTGCGGCAATCGCTGTAGTGATTTGCGGTTGGCTGGTTGTCCCGTTTTGGCAGTCGATTGAGTTGATTTGTGCGGCAATCGCGGCATTTTTCATCACGGCAGGTGCGAATGCGGCGAACGATGCTAATGACGTAGTGGCCGACCGAATCAATCACCCGAAACGTCCATTAGTGACCGGAAAGATTCAAACCAAACATGCCCGGCAACTCGCATTTTCTTTTACGATTTTTGGAATTGGGGCTGGATTCTTGTTACCACCACCAATTTTCCTGTTACCGATTCTGGTAGTGTTGTTACTTTGGCGATACAACAGTAGTTGGAAACGACGAGCTTGGATCGGAAATTTCACGATTGCGCTTTGTGGTGCGCTCACGCCGATTTTGGGTGCTTGGGTGGTCGGTGATGTTCGAGCGGGAATTCTTCCAGCACTGTTAGTAGGCTTCGCGTTTTTCGCCCGCGAACTGGCAAAAGATATCCAGGATCTACCCGGTGATCTTGTTGCCCACTACAAGACCGCGGTGATTCAATATGGGTACCAACCAGTAAAATCGGTTATTCGGTTTTCGGTATTGGGTTTATTGGCAACATTGGCAGCTCTTCTAACACTGGAGCCTTTCCAGAACCTGATGAGCCAAGCACTTATCGCTTTTGTGATCGGAATCGCAATAAACCGGTATATTATGGTTTCGCGATTGAAAACGAGTGAACCGGAGCAATGGGCGAGAGTTAGTGGTTGGTTTAAAGAGATTCTAATCCTTGGTTTATTGGTGTTAAGTACGGGACATATTCGTGGTTGAGCCGAACATTCTTCTGGCAAGTGGCTCACCCCGCCGGGCTGAATTACTGACACGGATTGGTATAAAGCATCGGGTATTTGTTCCAGATATCGACGAATCGATTAGACTCGGGGAAACAATCGAGGAGTATGTTGTTCGGCTCGCCCGCGAGAAAGCCGACGCCGGAGTAAGAACCGCTGATCCGGGAACCACTGTTATCGCTGCCGACACGGCGGTTGTTATACACGGTACTTGGTTAGGAAAACCGGAAAATCGTGACGAAGCAAAGCGGATGTTGCGAATGCTATCGGGGAATACTCACGAGGTGTGGACAGGCGTTTCTATTGCAATTGTTGGCGGGGAGCGGATCGATTTCCATGATATCAGCCGAGTAACCTTTGTCGAAATGGACGACGTGGAAATCGATAAGTATGTCGAAACCGGCGAACCGCTCGATAAAGCAGGTGCTTATGGCGTACAGGCGATGGGCGCTCGCTATGTGCAACGAATCGAAGGGTGTTTTTTTAACGTGATGGGATTGCCCATCGCAAAAGTTTATGCAGGAATAAAAAAGCTTGGAGCTCTCAAACGACCGTAAGCAACTCTCGCTTTTTTCAGAGGAACCGGGCGAAACCGCACCGGTTAAGCTTGCCTTCGAGAAAACTCTCAAAGTCGAATTGGTAGAGATTCTCCCTT
>JAOTSC010000068.1 GCA_030247525.1 bacterium
GCTCCGCCGGATGGCAATGTTACCGAGTTACCGATGATGTCTTGCGCGGCAAAATAATACTCTACCTGTTCATCGTACGGTACGCCCGGTACATGGAAATAGTATAACGAATCGGAGCGTACCGAATCAGCATTTCGGAAAGTCCATGCTGTGTCGACTGTGCTGCGGGAATAGATACGGGGATGATTCGGCGCGGTCGCGATGCCAACATTATCGCGGATAACAGCCATCACAACCCGGCTGGTTACGTAATTGTAGGTAGGCAATCCGGCATGTTGAATTGTTGGCGGAACAAAATCGCCGCCGGAAATAAAATTCCCCTCATCGGCACCGATATCGGGTGTTGTTGCATTACGGGTCTGTCCGTCGAAATCAACTGTGATGTCAATCGGTTGGGCAGCACTCTCGACTTGAGTGCGTTGAGTGACATCAATATGTAGATCAGTATCGCTGACAAACCGGGGAATCGCCGAGAACGAGAGATCGTCGCCGACGTATGCCGTGCCTGCTCCCAGCAGATCCTCCAGCGTATTGTAACTGGTCGAACTATACCTGATTCCATACTGGTTATCATCAGTGGATGTGGAAGTATTCGCAAACACATTGTTATTAGAGTATGCAAACGGAGTACTTGACGAATACGTCGCGGCGGTATGATAATTCGTCGTTAACGATCCACCGGCTCTTTCGTTGACAAAGATGTTATTGAGAAGGGAGTCGGTTGAGACGCCGGAAATTGTGATGGCGGCGGAATTGTTGTTTCCTCCGGTCGCTCCACCCACCCGAATTGTATTGTAAAACACTTTAACCGTATTGGTACCGAGATACAATCCATAAACTGTCCCACCGGCAGCAGGTGCAAGATTGATCATATTATTGGCAGCGAGAAGATTGCTTCCGTTATTCAAATACAAACCATACACACTGCTGTTAGTACCCCCCTCAAGATCATGGACTCGATTCCCGATAAACTTCCCGAAGTTGCTGTTCGAGTTATTGTGATAGATACCGTAGATCGTTGCAGTACCGGGCGCAGTACGATAGATATCGTTCTTTTCCCAAACACTGTAACGGGTGTAGGCAACATAGCCGCCATAGACATTAAAATCGACGAACTCGTTGTTGCCGAAGTAGAGACTATCGTTCATGATAATCGATTCACCGGTCAGATATGCGCCGGTGTAGCCGCCTTGAATCCGGCAGTTGTAAAACGAGTCGGCTTTACAACCCGATAGCGGTTGAAATGAGGAGGAGGGATTAAAGAAAATGACCCGGGCATTTGTACTGGTCGAAGCCAATCCAACCGACAGGACTACATTACGAATGACGTTGTAACTGGAGCCATTGATGAATCGCAACGCCCATTGTCCAAAGGCGGTATCGGCAGCTTGTATGGAAATGAGTTTTCGTCCGGGAGCATTGGGGTGACTGCCGTCGATGGTAATGAAGTCGGCATTATTAAAGGAAAACGCAAACCGAGCCGAGGTTGTACTCTGTTTGTTGATGAACACCCCGAGGGTATCGTCAGGAACGAATGCGACGCGGGCGGTGTAGCTCGTGTTCATTGTCCACATTAACGAGTCGGGCGCTTCGGTATATACGCCGCCGCGAATGCGAAACGTAACGCCACCGGTACCGACGCCGTTGCTGTTCAAGGCAGTGATGGCAGCACTGATGGTAGCATAATCCGGCGCATTACCACCGACATACTTCGTACCGGTTAGTGGTTGTGCGAAGAGCCCTGCGGTCAGCAACAGGGTCAAAACAAGCGTAGAGATTCCAGAATAGCGACGGTACATCATCAATCCTCCCTCGTTAATAAAGCAAAACCCGTCGTGAAAATGTCTAAGGTGAATGAACTATTCGGTTGGTAATGAGAAGTTGTTCAACTATGAATTTACCCTTTCTGTTAAGAAAACACAACATAAGTGACGCAATTTATGATTTTCCTCGTTCTCTGATGTTACATGATGCTATCTTGCCATTCATATTTCAGGCTGGTGGCTGCGGGCTTTAGCCCGCACACAGGCTACACTAATTGATGAAACGCGGGATAAAGCCCGCGGCTACCAATTGTGAGATAGATTCATGGAAAATGAGTAAAATCCGAATTTCTATTGAAAATTGACCAAACACTACTTATGTTACTTGTCAATCGGTTCTTTTTCAAGCGTTTGGGGAAAAACACAGTCATCGCCGTTTGTTTTTGTGTAATCCCCGCTGACGATTTCTATCATTCCCAACCAATGGGAAAGGAGAAACAACATGAAACGCATCTTGACTTTATTACCCGTTTTCTCCCTTCTATTCGGCTTTTTTACCGCGTTACCCCTTTACGGGCAGCTTCCACTCGTATCGGAAAAGCACTCTGCCATTGAGATTTCTTCGCAATCACTCGGAATTGGGCACCTCCGCATACAGGTTACAAACCCCCAAGTACAGTTTGAACAAATATCACAAAACGACCGGAATTGGACTATGCTATCGATTGATGGCGAATCCTATGTGCCGACAATCGGTGAACCGATGGTGCCAACAGTACAGCGCCCAGTAAGGGTTCCGGATCGAGGCAATGTTTCCGTCCGCATTGTAAACTCGTCTTACACAGAGTATTCCAACATCGACGTGTTACCGATGCAAACGATTCCCGCCAATCCGACCGATCAAGTTGCATTTACTTATCATGAAGACAGCTATACCCAAGATTGTTGGTATCCTGAAGTGTTGGCAACCATCAGCGACCCGGTGTTATTGCGGGATGCCCGTATTGCCATGCTGGCAATTAGCCCCGTACAGGTAAATCCAGTGACACGCTCTGTTCGAGTGTATGATTCAATTGAATTAGAAACGGTACCAATGGGCGGGCAGGGTGTAAATGAACTCAACCACCCGGTAGGACCGGTACCAAGTTTTGCCGCGTTTTATCGGGAAGTTCTCGGGTGCGACGATTTAGCCGCTGACGCTGCCGCATCACAACCGGGTACCATTCTCTTGATTCATCGAGATGACACCATAATTAATGCATTGGTGAACCCTTGGAAGGATTGGAAAATCGCCAGTGGTCGACCTTGTCGAACGCTTACCTACACACCGCCAACCGTCTTGAATGCGGGGATAATTCTATCGGCAATTCTGGAAGCATACAACAGTGTGACCCCGCCATTGGAGGAAATTGTTATTGTTGGCGATGAAGGGCCGACGTCTTCATATTGGATACCAGGTTCGACCACCGGCTATGGGGCGACTGACCATAACTATACGATGCTCGCTGGTAACGATATTCTTGGCGATGTTTTTCTCGGTCGATTTTCTTGTGAGAATGCCGCCCAGTTGGCAACAATGATCAATCGTAGCATCAATTATGAGAAGACCCCGACAATGTCGGAAACAGAGTGGTATACTCGCGCATGGGGGTATGCCGGAGTTTCAAATAATCAATATGACACCAGAACCACCACTCGCTTTTGTTTGGATCAACTACTCTTGCATGGGATAAATCAGCAGTTTTACGACGAGCACACCGGGTCGGTCAACGCAATATTAATCAATCAGCGATTCGCCATAGGCGTTTCTCATTGGGCGCATAACCCCAGTTACGTCGGCCAGATTTACGATACAGATATTTCCGGCATCCAAAATACCGGCAAGTACTTTTTCTCGATGCACTTGGCGTCAAGTACGGGCAACTGGTCTGGTTCCACCGGGCTTAATGAATCGTTAATTCGCTTGGGCACACCAAACAATCCGCGTGGTGCGATTGCAACAGTAGCAACTGCGACATCGGGTACCCACTGGCAATTTGAGCGAACGATGTCCGCGGGGATATACTATGGACTGGGGACACTCAATCTCCACCAACCAGGTCCGATGACTTGGATGGGAAAATTTCAACTCTGGAGGAATCATCACATCCTCGATTCGTCGATGGTGAACAATCATACTCGATGGAATAATCTGATGGGTGACCCCACGGCGTTGCTTTGGTCTGGGGTTCCCCGCTTTTTAACAACAACCTATCCCGACACCATTGGACTATCGCAAAACCAGTTATCACTTCACATTGAAAGCGAAGGGGTTCCCGTTCCCGATTTGTTGGTCACTGTCTGGAAAACGAATGAGACGGGGGAAAATGAGACCTACTACCGCGCTCGCACCGATTCCGCAGGACAAGTTTTGTTGCAATTGTCAAACCGATCAATCGGTTCCTTGTTTGTGACTGCCATTGGTGATCAAGCCGATGCAAATTACTATCCGATTCACGATACGATTGCCGTTGTCCAATGGAGTGGCGACATCGGTCTCATGGACTATATGATTGTCGATGATAATCTCGATGGGAGAATTGGCAATAACGACAACACAGCAAATCCGGGCGAGACCATTGATATCGATGTCCGCTTGACGAACCGGGGACAAAGCGCAACGATATCGGGAATAACCGGTACGCTTACTTCTTCCGACTCCCGGGTAACCATTCTGCAAGGGAACCAATCGTGGAATTCGCTATCACCAGGCGCTTTCAGTGCTGGTGTCGGTATGTTCCGCGTACAATTGTTGACTGGCTTGCTTGATAATGAAATCATTCCATTGCATTTGTGGGTCGTTACCAGCGATTCGACCTTTAATCGAAACGTCTTAATTCCGTTGACGATTCGTTCGATTGATGTCGAGGGAGTTTCGTTAGCAATCGAGAATTTGAATGGTGATTCCACTTGGTTCATACCCGGAGGTAACGTTTTTCTGAACGCCTCTATTCGCAATATCGGCGGGCTGGGAGGCGGTTTAACGCAAGCAACGGTGTTTTCCAATTCCAACTACCTTTCATTTCTTGATCCCACCGGAATTTTTACTTCACTTCCGATTGGTGTAATTGTATCCAACAGCGGTGTTCAACGCTTCGAAATCTGTGCAAACATTGCTACCATTCCCGGTTCGCAATTCACCGTCGGGATCGCTTTGACGGATGGTGCAGTGATCGATACGGTATATTTTTCGCTAACGGTGGGAACCCGTTCTTCCTCCGATCCAACGGGATCGGATTCATACGGGTATGTCGCCTATGACGATACTGACACCTCCTATTCGATGTGCCCTCATTTCGATTGGGTGGAAATTCGCACCAACGGTCTCGGCACCCGCCTGCCACTAAACGACAATGTCGAAACCGCCGATGCCAGCATCCACGCCACGCTACCATTTCCGGTGCAATACTATGGAAATGTTTTCGATACCGTATTGATCTGTTCCAATGGCTGGTTTGCCTTCGGTGGACAACAGCGCGCCGGACTGCCGCTATACAATAATTTCCGGAATACCCCCCTACCGACCAGTAATGGTCCGACAAATCTCGTATGCCCGTTTTGGGAGAACCTGGTAATGCCGAATACCCAGCATGGCGTGTGGGTCTACCACGACACAACAAATCACACTTTCGTACTTACCTGGTACGGGTGGGTGTTTGGTAACAACTCGATAAACGAATTTCAGGCGATTATCCGCGACGAATTGTATTGGCCGACTTATAGTAACGATGCGATGATTTTGTTCCAATACAAGGTTTTTAACAATATCGTTGGTGATAATGACGAACCGGATTACGCCACCATCGGGATATCCGAAGGTACATTCACTGACGGTATCGAATTTAGTTATATGAATCAATACACGCCCGGGAGTGCAATAATCGCGAACTCCTCCGATTGCGAGCGAGCGATCCTCTTCACAACAACCCAAAGCTACATCACTGGAAGTATCACCGGCAGAGTGACTCATCTGTCGGACGGTTCACCGGTCGACAATGCTACGGTGCAAGTACTCACCGGTGGGCGGTTAGCAACAACTGATTGGAATGGTGAGTATTTCTTGAGCGAAGTCTTGATTGGTGATTACAACGTCATTGTCACTAAACCGGGATACAATGACACGACACGTTCGATCAATGTTTCTCAAGATTCGACCACAATACTAAACTTTGTCATGACGATGCCGGAATTTGCCTACTCAGTGTTGGGAGGCGATTCCGCTTCTACCGGACAAATCTATTGCCGGTTGTTGGAGCATAACGATACCGAGTTAGCTGAAATAGGACTTTTTAACCACGGGAACGGGTTGTTAGAATGGAGCAGCAGCTTTGTCTACAATTTTAACGTTGACGAAGTCGATACAACTTGGGAAGAACTATACTCATTTCCTGCCTCCTCGAATTGTGGTGACCGCGAACTGCAGGGTATCGAGTTCGATGGAAATTCATTTTGGGTGGTTGGATCTCATAACAGTACAAATCCAAATCGGATATACCAGTTCGATCGCGCTGGATACCAGCAACAAATGCTAAATCAGAGCGACAATACGTCGTTGATCGGTTATCGTGATTTAGCGTGGGATGGTGAATTCTTTTACGGTTCCTCCAGCCGATTGATCGAGCAATTCGATACTCTCGGGGTGGTACATCGCAGTTATGAAGCACTGGTGAATCCAGCGCGGGCGTTGGCTTGTGACACTTCTAATGGACTATTGTACTATGCTGATTGGATGAGTCCGATTTATGCATTGCGATTGAACGATGGTATTACAACACAAGTGATAACGAATAGTTTTAATGTGGTGGGAATGGCGTACTATCCTTCCGACCGGGATGGCTATCCTTTGTACGCGGTGGCACGGTTGGATGGCATCGGAATGCAAATCGTTAAGTTCAATCCTATTACGGGCGAATCGATGGAAGTAGTTACCATACCAACAACCGAAGTTGTATACGGTGCCGCGATAACATCTTCCTGGAATCCGATGGTTTGGACACTACTCGTGTTGATGCGAAATCCGGTGACCTTTGTGAACCGGGTAGTGGTGTACGAATTGGAAATGAACCGCGATTGGTTTACTTACTCACCGAGCAGTGGATCGGTTGCACCAGGTGATAGTGCGGTCGTGCAGATAACGTTAAATTCACTGTCATTACCCGCCGATCACACTTTTCGTGCAAATCTATTAATTACAAACAACTCGACAACTCGTCAGGCGTCGGTTCCAATAACGATGTTTATCGAATCGCGCGGGAATGCCGAAGAATCACTAAACAAGCTTCCCCAGCAGTTTGCCTTGGAGTCGGTGTATCCCAATCCGTTTAATGGGCAAGCCGCCTTTGTGGTAGCATTACCAATAGCGAGCGAAGTATCGCTTGTTTTGTATGATCAGTTAGGCAGGGAAACTGCCCGTCTATTGCAACACAGGCCAATGAATGCCGGTAGACACACCGTTCGATTCAATAGTACATCGCTTGCAAGTGGTGTTTACTATGCTCGGTTTCAAAGTGGAGAGTACTCATCGACTCGGAAAATCGTGCTCTTGAAATAGAGTGTTGCTCGAGTAACTTTTATCGGAAAACTGTTCAATAATCGACAGTAGATTCTGTTTTTAAGCAAACGATGCCACTCAATTTTGACTTGGAAACAGAATCCTGGCGTTTTACCTTTATGGGTTGTACCGTTAGAACCCCCTGACTCGTTCACCGTGATTTGAATAGGAGAATACCGCATGAATTCACGTCTCAGGTACTTTACTCTATTACTAATCCTCACGCTTTTCTCTGTTTCGATGGTGTTTGCTGCCGGATCACCGGTAGCAGTACAGAAAGAAGCGGAAGCTGCGAGGATTGTACAGAAGATGATGCGTTCGGAACCGGTAACTGCCGAAGAAAAAGCTTTTGGCACGCCGTATCTCGAACAACAACTCCGTGAGCAATCGCGAACAAACCCACCATCGATTGATCTCGTTGGTGGACCAGACGCATTTGGTTACCGCTTTGTCGACTCGCAGGAGCCGAATGGTCCGGTGTTTAACTGGATTCCCGGCGGGGGAACCAATATCACCGGATTAACCGACGACAACAGCATGGGTCCATTTCCCATCGGTTTTGATTTTTCCTTTTATGGAAACACCTACACCCAGTTTTATGCTTGCTCAAATGGTATGATCCAGTTTGGTGGCGCATATAACTATTCGTACTCGACAACCTTACCCCATGTCAGCGACTCCGCTGGGGTGTGGATGTGGGGACGCGATATGCACTGTGGTTACGGTGGAACGACAGTTACTTATCAAAACTTAACCGCCCCGAATCGATTAGTAGTTACATACGACTCGTTAGCGCAGTACAGCACAGCAACCAACCGCGTTAGTCTGCAAGTGATTCTCTATCAATCGGGCGAAGTGTTAGTTCAATACGGTACTATCACGGGAACACCGACGATTGTAACTGCCGGTATCCAAAATTATCACGGTTCGATTTTCTTGGCTTATACCACGAGCGGTGTTCCGGTACCGTTGGCAAATTCGGCAATCCTCTATTACACATTAGGTCAAGCATCTAACCCGGTTCCTGCAAGTATGGCAACCGGTGTTCCGCTCAATGCAACATTAAGCTGGACGCCAGCACCGGCAGCAACCTCCTACAATGTGTTACTTGATACCGTTAACCCACCCGTCACGGTTGTTGCAACGGGTATCACGACAACTTCTTATACGCCGACGAATTTAGTTGCAAATACCACTTACTACTGGCAAGTCATTGCATCGAATGGTACCTCGACGAATCCGGGTCCCATCTGGAGCTTTACCACCGGTACCGGTGCTGCACCCATCGCGCCATCAGCAGCAACGATCCAAACCTCCACAATGAATTCATTGACAATCGGTTGGACTGATAATGCCAACGATGAGACTGGTTTCCCGATTTACCGGTCGCTGGATAATGTCAACTTCACGTTACTCGGTACTGCCCCTGCGAATGCAGTGAGCTATACCGATGGCAATCTTGAACTCAATACCCGTTACTACTATCGCATTTTCGCGACTGGTGGCGGCGGAACATCAACCGCGTATGCATTCGCGGATGGCTGGACTTTGGCGAATGTTCCCGGTACCCCGACCATCGCGGCAACTGGAATCACATCTGGTCAAATCAACCTATTCAACAGTACGCCGGCGAATCCGAACTACACCCAATATTCGATCTATTGCTCGACGAATCAGCAGTACGTACAGGCAAACGGCGCGTTTGGTACAACTGCAGTTTGGCGCACATTAACGCAATGGGGTACGCCGGTTTCGATTATCGGATTAACGGCAGGACAATCTTACGTTTTGAATGTAACGGCACAAAACGGAGCAAATGTTGCAACCGCGGCATCACCTTCGGTTACGTTAACAACGTCGAATGCATTTTCGTTACCCTTTAACGAAAACTTTACTACAGCAACCCCCACCGCATTTCCACCGGCTGATTGGATTATTGCTCAACAACCGGTGATAGGCAATACGTGGGTATATTTTGCGACCGGAAATGGTAACACCGGTAGTGCCCGTATCAATTTCTGGAGCGATTCCAACCGCGGGTCGATGGATTTCTTGTGGACACCCCCCATTTCGACATTGGGCGTCAGCTCTGCGTTGGTGACGTTCGATTGGTCGTACTACGGTGGCTACACGGCATCCTATAATGACACATTAGAGTTGGTCTATTCCACCGATGGTGGTGTTACCTACGTGCCGGCGATGATGTGGTGGGCGCGTGGAACCGGTCCGAACAACTTAACAACTGGTACAACTGGCGGCGCGACAACACCCGGTACTACATGGGGTCATGCCGAAATAACGTTACCGGAAGGCGCTGGCAACCAAGCGAGTATTCGCGTTGGATTCCTTGGCCATACCGATTACGGCCCCGACGTTTTCTTGGACAACATTTCCATTTCTGCAAACAATCAACCACGGATCGGTTTCACCAGAACTACAATTCCGATGGGAAATGTTGCGGTTGGTTACCCCCGCTCCGATTCTTTGTATGTTAAGAGCGTTGGCGTTGGTCCGTTAATGGTCTCTGCTGTAACTGGCCCTGCCGGTTGCACGTTTAACTGGACGACTCGCACCATTCCGCAGAACGATTCCGCAGCATTGGTCGTTACTTGGTTGCCAACAGCTGTTGGTTCGTTGAATGATATCGTAACGGTTACTTCCAATGCGGCAAATGGTCCTACCAACACCTTTGGCATAACTGGCAATGCGATCCCCGGTATGCTTGCCGGCAACGAGTTAACGCCTGAGTCGATGATGGCACCGGGAACCTTTACGTTCACGGTACGTTATTCTTCGCTTTCGGTTACTCCGGATTCCGTTTTAGTTGTTATGGGAACCAATCGTGTTCAGATGACAGCCGATAGCGGCGCTATCCCCGGAACGCAACGTTACACCGTCACAACTGCGATTCCGACTGTGGGAACTTATACCCATTACTACACCGCTATCTCCGGTGCATCGAATGTGCGGTTACCGGAAGGTACTGGCACCTTTGCCGGACCGCGTGTTCTCCCGGCTCAATTCGGTGGTCCCGATGGCGGCGGTTACTTCTATCGCACCAGTAATCATACCAATGGGCCGGTATATAGTTGGGTAGATATATCTACTACCGGCACGCCTCTCACATTAACCGGTGATGATGCGACAACGCCATTGTCGTTAGGAACCTTCGTGTTCCCATATTATGGCAACACGTATTCCAACTGCATCGTTTCCACCAACGGCAATATTCAGTTTGCAGCTACCGGTTCGACTAACTACTCGAATGGCGCATTACCTACGACAAATTTGCCTGCTGCAACGCTCATGTATTTCTGGGACGATTTGCAGTTGGATCAAACAACCCACTGGGTTAAGTATCAAGATATGAATGATGGTCGCTTCATCATCTCGTATTACCTCCGTGACCGTAACTTTTCAAATCCTCCGGGATACCGCAACTTCAATGTGCAGGTAATTCTTTACAGCACCGGACGAATTGTTTATCAGTATGGCGCTGCTGATGCCGGGAACCCTGCTTATGCAACGGGAACGATTGGTATTCAAGGTGCACAAACTGGAAACATGTTCCTGCAGTATGGTACAAACACGGAAGCAATGCCGGCAGAAGGTTTTGCAATCGAGTTTACGACCGACTTAGGTTCGCATGGATACGCCACCGGTTATGTAACTCGTGCCACCGGAGCGCCGATTGAAGGTGCCCACGTTCGATTCGTTCCGGCGTTTAATGCAACTACCGACGCTACCGGATACTGGTTCCTTGAGTTACCATCGGGAACTTATCCCGTCCAGATCAATGCCGATTGCTTTGGTTCAGTGGTCAACTACCCGGCGATTACAATCGTCGAAAACGATACGACGGAAATGCGTGATACACTGTATCGGGCAAATGTCGCGACGAACGTTACTTCGCTCGAATTCCAAGTACCACCGAGTGAATCGCGTTCCCAGACGATTATCTTGACAAATTCCGGCGACTATCAGTTGGAATTTGCAACTCGTGTTCAATACAGCGTCGCTGACGAATTGCGTTCAGTTGCATCCGATAATGTGAAGCTCTGGCAGCGTTCGAGCGAAGCGCCGGCTATGCGCTTTGGTCCCCCGAGCGTTGTGGTTAACGAACCGATCAAGACGGAAGCGAAAACTACAATGGCACAACCTTTGAACGGAACTCCCGAGCAAAAGGCTGCCTACCAGCGTTGGTTGGATGAGAATACGACCAATACCCCGCCTGCCATCGACCAAACTTGGGGTCCGGACGGCTACGGATACGAAGCGATGGATAACGTAGAAGCCGGTTTCCCGACTTGGTTATCCTATATGGATATTCGTGGTATTGGTACTGAAGTCATTACCAATATGGATGATCAAATTCTGGTTACGACATTGGATAACTTCTCCTTCCGTTATTACGGAACCAATTACACCAGCGCGGTATTTAGCTCGAACGGTTACATTCAGTTCGATGCAACCGGTGCCAACTGGTTGAGCGGTACACTTCCGAATGCCAATGTCGTGAATGGTGTTTTCCAGTATTGGCGGGACTTAGTAACATCGGTTACTAAGTATTATGATGCAACCACGAACCGGTTCATCATCCAATGGGATGGTCGTCATTTTGGTGGTACCGATTCAGTGCATTTCCAAATGCAACTCTTTGGTGCCAACAACGCCATCGTATTCTTCTACAACACGATTCCAGCGGCTGGAACCGCAACAGTCGGTATTCAAAATGCCGATGGTACAAACAATCGCAACATCGCTTGTTACAACACGGCAGCCCCGACCAACGGTTGGGTGAATTATGCAGTATCGTTTACCGATATGAGCCCCGGTGGCGGCGGCGGCTGGCAACGTTGGGCGATGGTTGATCCGGCAAACGGTATCGTTGTTCCGGGTGGAACGGCGGAGTTGTTCTTACAAGTCACGATGCCCGACTCTGCGGTATTGGGACAAGTTTATTCAGCAAGTGTGCTGATTACGACGAATGCCTGTTCAACAGTTGCTATTCCGTTCACTACGACCGTCGTTTCGGCGCCGGAAGAAGTGACAGGATTACCGCACGAGTATAAACTGCATCAGAATTTCCCGAATCCATTCAATCCGACGACGGAAATCCGGTTTGACCTTAAGAACTCCGGCATTACCAAACTTACCGTGTATAACATGCTCGGTCAGGAAGTCGGAACGATGGTCAACGGATATTTACCGGCAGGTTACCACACCGTACGGTTTGAAGCGAAGTCGCTCGCAGCGGGCGTTTACTTCTACCGGATCGAGAGTGGAAACTTCACTTCCCTCAAGAAGATGATTCTGGTGAAGTAATTTTCATCGAAAGTATGGCGTAATCTAACGCCAACTGACACAAGGGCGAACTTCGGTTCGCCCTTTGTTGTTGTGAGGAATCTCTCAACCGGTAACGGTAAACTATTCCTGGCAGAAAAAACTTTACAAAGTCTTGTTTTGCTATAGACAATTCTCCAAGCAGTTCGTAAATTGATGTGACTACCATTGCAAACGGACTAACAATGAATCGCTTTCTCAGCAGTACCCGTTTCACTTTACTTCTGCTTACCCTCATTTTCTGCTTGCTGGGAACCAATGCCTACGCCCAGTTATGGACCCGCGAATACGATCTCGGCGCTATGGATTTCCCTACTTGCATTCGCTCACTACCGGATGGCGGTTTTATCGTTTCCGGGTTCAGCTACATTCAAATCTCTCTTGATTATGATTATTATGCATGGCTAGCTCGATTGAATTCGAATGGCGACACCCTTTGGACAAGACGCTATCAAGTCGGCGATTCAGCCGGTTACTTCAAATCGGTCGTTACGATGCCGGGCGGCGGTTATCTGGCGGCGGGCGGAACCGGGAATTACGACGGATTGGAGTGGATTGGCGAAAATCAAAATCGTAAGAATTGGTTTGTCCGGGTTAATGAGATTGGCGATACCCTTTGGACAAGAAAATACGGGACCAATTTCTGGAATCGGGTGAATGATTTAGTCGTTGCAGCCGATAGTTCGATATACGCCTGTGGCGGATCGGTAATAATGCAAATGGCGGATATCTACCACGTCGAACCGGCAGCGATGAGAATTTCAGCTTCTGGAGATTCGCTTTGGATGAACATATATCCCGAGCAAATAGGAAGCGAAGGTTTCCGCATCGACGACATTCCGGGCGGCGGATTTGTCATCGGCGGTAATCACACATTCGTGAATTACTTCAGCGGGTACATCGATAAGGATATGTTGATGATGATAATCGATACGGCGGGTACCGGAAGAGATATCGATTATTATTCGCGAGTACCGCCATTGACAATCGTTCCCTATGAAGATGGGTTCGGAGCATTGGCGGCGAGTGACACTACTCTATTCTGTTACGGTTATACCGCATTTAGTTGGCAGAATACTGGACACCCGTGGTTGATTCGTATGAATGCCACGATGACTCAACCTTTGATGGATACGACTTACGGCGGGACTGCGTTCGAGAGTTTTCGCGATATGATTGAAGTGGAGGATGGTTTTGTCTTTACCGGACAAACGGATTCGCTTCCGCAACAGGGTCATGTCTGGCTCTACAAGATCGACCGCAATGGCAATCCGATCTGGTACCGGGTCTTTGGACAATCGAGCCCGTTTCCCGGTTCACGGCTCACAAGAACGCAAAATAACGGCTTTGTAATCCTGACCGGAACGAATGCCAATCTTCAACTTATTTGCGTCGATTCGGTCGGTACTGTCGCCGTTCCGGAAACGCCTACGAACGAGCTCCCGAATCAAATTGCACTCTTATCATCTTATCCCAATCCGTTCAATGCAGCGATAACTGTCCGCGTAAATCTTGCTGCCAGTTCCAGTGTTTCCTTGGAACTGTACAATATCGCAGGACAATGTCTGCAAGCGATTCATCAAGGAAATCTCGCAACGGGTAGCCATTCGTTTCGCTTGGATGGGAAGTCATTACCCAGTGGAGTGTACTTCCTTGTCCTGCATACAAACAATCAGTGTGTTACCCAAAAAATCGCATTGATCCGGTAGCCTTTTGCGATTCTATACAACAATCGAAAGGAACTGACCATGATGCCGAGATTTACCCTCCTCCTTTGCTTGTTACTGGCAACAACTGTCTTTGGTCGACCTTGGACACCTGACGATGACAATATCACCGGGATACCCGAAGAAGGTGCAATTCAAATTGTGACCGATAAACTCGGGGTGGGACACTACCGGATACGGTTTTTGAGCCCGGATGTGAAAATTGAGAGCGTCGAACTGGAGAAACAGAGTTGGTCGATGATTTCAATTGCCGGTGAAACTCGCCTGTGGCAAACCGGGAAACCACAATTGCCAGCAGTGTCGCGGGCAATCCGAATTCCCAACCGGGGAAATGTCGATGTTCGCGTTTTGCATTCGGAGTACATCGAATACCCAAACATCGATGTGTTACCGCAACAAGTCATCACGGCTTATTCTGAAGAAGGAAAATTCACCGGAAAGTTGGAGTTCGATAGTGTTCAATATCATACGGATGAATTCTATCCAGGAGAACTGTTTCGAGTTAGCGAACCGAGTTGCATTCGCGATGCGCGATTTATACTGCTTGGCGTGCAACCAGTGCAAGCAAACCCGGTAACCCGCACACTGCGTGTCTATACGGAGATCGAATTGGAAGTGCTGCCAATCGGTGGCGAAGGGGTGAATGAACTCGGAGCCAGTCACCATCCGGTACCTTCGTTTGCTTCGCTGTATCGCGATATCATTGGCGCAGAGGATTTAATCGCTGAAGCCAATGAGGCAAGCCCCGGTCAAATTATGATTGTATGTCGTCCAGGCGCTGTAGCAACCATACAAGCATTTGCCGATTGGAAGACATTGAGTGGAAGACCTACACAAATAGTGACCACTACTACGACCAGTCCGAATGATATCATCGCAACGATTCGCAACGCCTACAATACTTGGCAACCTCCATTGGAAAGTGTGTTACTGGTTGGCGATGGTGGAGGCACTACCACTACCTACGAACTGCCAGCACCGATTGGATTGTATAATTATCAAACCGACAATATCTATGGAGAGCTTGTTGGTACCGACTTGTTGGTTGATGTCTGGGTCGCGCGGTTATCAGCAACTTCGCAGGCCGAACTGCAGTTGATGGTAAACCGGACGATTAACTATGAACGCAATCCACTCATGACAGATACCACTTGGTACACACGCGGTTGGGGATATGCTGGAATCACTCAGAACAGTACATCGAACATTTTTGCGATTCGCTATTGCTTACAGCAAATGAACCAACGTGGCATCTTGAATACGATGTATGATGAACACGTTGGTAATGTCAGTTCCTCACTGATAAGTCAACGACTATCACCTGGGGCAATCTTTTGGGCGCATCGGCCCGCTTTGTTAGGGGAACTAAATCCATCGGATTTAACGGTATTATCGAATGTCAATAAGTGTTTTGTTTCGGTAAACACCACCTGCAGTTCTGGTAATTGGTATGGCACGACGACTACCGCTGTTAGCGAAGCAGTGATTCGGCAAGGTACCCCGACGGCACCGACCGGAGGATTGTCGGGGATGTCGACAGCATTGCCCGGTTCAACCCCACCTTACAATAACTGTGTTGTGACCGGCATGTATTATGGATTGGGATTGAAAAACGCCCGTATCTCCGCCCAGATGTACTTTGAAGGGAAGTATCAATTATGGCGAAATTTTCACGGCTATACGAGTTATTCCGACTATTTTATCCATTGGAACAATGTGATGGGTGATTTAACTGTCCAGTTTTGGACCGGTGTGCCACAATATCTTACACACAATATTCCCACAGTAATTGGATTAGCGCAAAACAGTCTGCTATTAAATATCCAACAAAACGGCTTACCAGTGAATGAGGCATTGGTGACTGTATGGAAGAAAAATAGTGACGGCATTACGGAAACCTATTGTCGAGCCACGACCGACGCAACAGGAAATGTATTGCTATCGCTAACCAACCAAACTACGGGTGAACTGGTGGTTTCAGTCGTCGGGAATCGTGCCGGTGACAATTTTTACCCCATTATTGATACAATTCAAGTGACACAAATGGCGTTCGACCTCGGGGTGTCTCAGCTTTTCGTTGATGATGATACAACGAACGGCACTTTTGGTAATCAAGATGGGAAGATAAATCCCATCGAAACCGTGGATCTGTCAGTTAGAATTCAGAATCGTGGTTTACAAGGTTTGACAGGGATTAGCGGTGTGTTGCGATGCGACGACCCCCGAATTTCGATCATAGACTCGACCGCCAGTTGGCTTGATGTTGCAGTTGACTCGAATGCTACCAGTGCCGATCCGTTCCGAATCATGGTAGTTTATGGAATATCCGACAACACAGATATTCCTGTGCAATTGCTTGTAACAACGAATCAGGCGGTGTTTCCACTTTTCTTCAATATCACAGTACGATCCTATCATGCGAGATACGTCTCTTTTGCAACTTCGCCTACGGTAATCCAACCAGGCAATGGTGGATCGCTTACACTTAGAGTAACCAATACTGGTGGACAAGCAATCTCGACACCGGTCGAAGCTACTTTAGTATCCCTGTCACCCTATATCACTGTAACAAGTGATATCTCTTCTTACTTGAGTCTGCCGATGGGGGATAGTGTTACCAATTCGGCTGTACCGTGGACTATCCAATCGGATGTTCATACGATTCCCGGCTCGCAATTACCATTTCAGGTAATTTTTAGCACCCCTTCGATGTCGGATACCATTCTCTTCACGATGTCATTTGGATCGCGTTCCACCAACGATCCGACCGGTCCGGATTTATATGGCTACTATGCATACGATAACAGCGACACAGGATATGAACCGCATCCCACATTCGATTGGATAGAAATTATAACCAATGGTTTGGGAACGCGGTTAGCGCTTAATGACAATGGAGAAACATTCGACGATGCTGTCGGAATTAGAACCCCCTTCCCAGTGCAGTATTACGGTGTCCCATACGATTCCATGACTGTTTGTTCCAACGGGTGGGCGGCGTTTGGCGATTATTACGGGATGCATCAGGATCAGTATGCGAATTTTCGAAATTGGCGGTTACCGCCGGTGGAGGGGCCACGCAACATCGTAGCAGTATTCTGGGATGATTTAGTGGTTGGCGGCGCAAATGGCGTCTATTACTACAGCGATTCAGCCAATCACCGTTATGTTATCACATGGAAAGGTCAAATGGCATTTGGCGCGAGAGGTGCCGAGGAGTTTCAATTGGTCGTATTCGATCAGAATGAATATCCCACGCCAACCGGGGACGCGAAATTGCTCTTTCAGTACAAGAATTTTTACAATGGAACCGGACAACCGATGTTGCATGGTACCGATGTCGATTACGGCACGATCGGTATCGCGAACCGAGATTACACCAGTGGATTCGAATATACTTACTGGAGTACATATACCCCCGGTTCACGGGTAATCTCCAATGGAATGAATGTTAACCGCGCAATTCTATTTACAACCGAGCAATACCTCGCGAATGGTGTTACCCAACTCCAATCCTCGCCAACTTTCTATTGGATGTCAAT